>JABEVI010000242.1 GCA_013044085.1 Steroidobacteraceae bacterium | reverse complement strand
GGATTGCCGGCCGATGAGTACGTGTTCGTGGTGCGCCAGGACCCGACTGACCCGCGGTTGATGTTCGTCGGCACGAAAAGCAGCGTATTCGCCAGCTTCGACGGTGGCGAGCACTGGCAGCCACTCGCGCTGAATCTGCCGAAAGTGCAGGTTCGTGACCTGGCGATCGATCCACGTCAGAGCGCGTTGGTGGCGGCCACCCATGGGCGTTCTTTCTGGGTGCTCGACAACTTAGCCCTCCTCGAACAAATGACACGCACGGCACCGCCGGCGACCGGCGCGACCGTGTATGCGCCGGCCACGGCCTGGTTGAGTCACGCCTATGGGCACAACCCTTATGCAAAATATCTGCATGATGCCGGCGCCAACCCGCCCTTCGGCGCAACCGTGTTCTACCGGCTGCCGGCGGACTATGACGGCAAGACGCCGGTGACGCTGCGGGTGCTCGACAGCCGAGGTCAGGTGGTGCGCAGCTTCACGCTGCACCTGAAGGTGCCGGCACCGAAACCGGCCGCCACCTTGCGCGACAACTGGACGCCGCTCGAGGCCAAGCGCGCGGCTCGGGAAAAACTGACCGCCGCGGCGCCGGGCATGAATCGCCTGCAGTGGAATTTGCGCTATCCGGACGCCACCGAGGTGACCGGCTTCCAGGCGCCGATCGCCGCGGGCGGTCTCGACGACACCGTGCAGGGACCCACGGTTCTGCCCGGCCGATACCGCGTGCTCCTCGATTACGGCGGCCGGACCTCCACGGCCGATTTCACGGTCGCGCTCGACCCGCGCCTGCATCCGGCACCGGGCGCGCTCGCCGCAAATCTCGCCCTCGGCCTGAAAATCCATTCGGCGCTAGACACCCTGGACCGCACGCTGAACCGCGCGATCGGCCTGCGCAGCCGGCTCGGCGCGGCCATCCGCGGCGGTACGCTCGACAAGGCTAGGGCGCGGACGGTGATCGGCGCACTGAGCCATGACATCGACCGCCTGGTGGCGTTGCAGATCAAGTCGAGCGAAGGCAGCTTGCTGCACGAAACCAAGCTGCGCAGCCACCTGGCCTATCTCGCCGCGGACATCGGTCTGAGCTACGATCGGCCGACGAGCGCCGACTATGCGGTGTTCGCGCATCTGCTCCACCATGCACAGACGGGGGAACGGCGTCTGCAAGCCGACATCGCGCGCGGCGAGACCATGCTGTAGGCCGCTGCGATTAGCAGCACGGGCAGGACAATCGAGGTATACACTGAGCGAGCCTGGTAATGATGCCGGGCACGTCTCTGCGGTGCATAGGATATGCCTCGTACCTCGATGCAAACGGCGAGTGCTTGCCTGCCACGGCGCGGGCCTCGTTCGCTCGTGCACCTGTCCCGCGTTGACCGCGCGTTGCCGACATGCGAGTGACACCGCGCTCGCTGATCGCGGCGCCACCGGGTGCTGCCTTGGTGGTGGTGCGCGCCGGCCATGCGGCCGTCTACCACACCGCACACGCCGTCCGAACCAACAGCCTGGAACCGCTCGACGTGGTGGCGACGGAAGTCGTGGCGGACACGGCGGCGCCGGCAATGCCGCATCACTTCGCACGACCATCCGCCCGGCAAATTTCCCCCTATTTGAGATTTCAGGAGGCGGCTGCCACCGTTGCGCAAAAGGGCAGCCATTTGGACGTGCATGCCTGATCGGCGGCGCCGCGCGGCGCGCGGGTGAACGCCTTTAGACTTTTATCCCGAAACCGAGGGTCTCATACAAGTCGTTGAGCTTGTCGCGAGCGTGCAGCAGAAGAGGCGAACAGTCCATCGCCGTCAAGCCAATGACGCGAAACGAGCGCACCTCGCCGAGGGTGATGGTCCACGGCTCGGGCGTCTTGAGAATTTCCGCGAGCAACAGGGCGCAAATCAGGATGTCGGTGAGATCAGGGCCGCCGCGGGATTGATATTCGGCATTGCTTTGCTCGCCGACCGCTTCGCAGATACCGGGGCCAAAGCCCCAATTCTCCAAGACCGCTTTGCCGATGGACGCCCGCCAGCTGCCGATCTCGCTCAACCAGGATACGTCCTCCCCGAAGGACTCCTCGCCATGGGCAGCGCGCGTCAAGATGTAAAGGGAACCGATGCCGTGCACGAGGCCGGTGAGAAAGGCTTCATCCGGGCTGATCTTCGTAAGCCCCGCCAGCACCTGGCACAAGGCGGCGACGGTTACGCTGTCCCGCCACAGCATCTTCAGCTCCTTGGCGTAGGAGCGCAATTTCGGCGCCTCGGTGAACTCCCGCATGGCGAAGGAGACCACGGTGCTTTGGATGAATTGCTGGCCGAGCCGGGTGATCGCGGCGCGTATCTCCGTCACCGACGCACCGCTCGGATTGTAGGCCGCGGAATTGGCGATCTGCAGCAAACGTGAGGCCAAGCGAGGCTCCGCACTCACGATCTTGACCAGAGTGGCCGCCGTGTTGCGCGGGTCATCAAGCGCCCTTTGAACGCGAATGACGATGTCCGGGAAACACGGCATGTCGACCTGACCCGTCGACAGCTCCCGCGCGAGCTCCGTCAAAAACTTGAACTCCCCGCTGCGGCTCGCATCCCGGCGCGCGCCGCTCGCCGGCTGTCTAGGCGTACTCGTCATTGCCCTTAGGTTCCTCGATGGGACAGGCTGGCGCATCGGAGCCGGCGCATATCCAAGGGCCAAGGATAGAACCTGGGGCTGAGATATGCCAGAGCCGCCGCGCCTCAAGCGCCACTCGCCGCGAAGGTGCGCTGCCGTACGGACCAATCGGACTGGCAGGAGGAGGATTGGTGCTCGATCGGTGGGCCTGAAGCCTCGTCCTTATCGCCTCGACGCTGGGGAATTCGTCATGAAGATTACATATCAATCCGCGCGCAACGCTCCGCGGACCGTTCCGATGGGATCGATGACGCTGCTGGCCATGGCGGTCATGGCCTGCCTCGGCGCCACTGCGGCGTCGGCGACGCCCCTGCTGGGTTCGGACTTGGCGAGTTTCACGGTACTTGGCGCCTCGGCGGTCACCAACGTCCCGACGAGCAGCATCACCGGCGATGTCGGTGTCTGGTCGAGCGGCGGCGCGAACGCCATCACCGGCTTCAATTCCTCGCCGGGTGTTGCGGTCTCTGACCTGCAGGTGAGCGCGGGCACGGTGCAGGCCGGTACCGAGACCGGCACTCCGAATGCGAAGACGGCTCAGCAGCAACT
>JABEVI010000241.1 GCA_013044085.1 Steroidobacteraceae bacterium | reverse complement strand
TTCGCCGAGCGACGCGGACGGCAGCATGCCGAGTGAGCCGGCGAGCATCGAGGCCTCGTCCGTGAGGATGTCGCCAAACATGTTCTCGGTGACGATCACATCGAAGTCGCGCGGCTTTCGCAGCAGGTGCATCGCCGCCGCATCGACCAGCATGTGTTCGAGCTCCAGATCCGCAAACTCCGAGCCGATCACGCGTTCGACCACCAGGCGCCACAGCCGCGAGGTCTCGAGCACGTTCGCCTTGTCGATCGAGGTCAGCTTGCGGCGGCGCGCGCGCGCGAGGCTTGCCGCGCGTCGCACCACACGCTCGATTTCCTCGACCGTATAACGGCAGACGTCGACCGCCTCGGTCGCCGTACGGTGTTTCTCGCCGAAGTAGATTCCGCCCGTCAGTTCGCGAACGACCATGATGTCGACGCCATGCAGGAGTTCGGATTTGACCGGCGAGGCGCCGAGCACCGCGGGGTGCGGCACCACGGGGCGCAGATTCGCGAACAGGCCGAGCGCCTTGCGCAATTGCAGCAGGCCCTGCTCGGGTCGCAGCGTCGCCTTCGGGTCCGACCACTTCGGTCCGCCGACCGCGCCCATCAGCACCGCATCGGCACGCCGGCACAGGGTGAGCGTCTCCTCCGGCAGGGGCAGGCCGACCGCGTCGATCGCGGCGCCGCCGAGCAGGCCGGACTCGAAGACGAATTCGTGCCCGAAGCGTCTGCCGACGGCCTCGAGCGCGCGTCGGGCCTCCGTTGTGACTTCCGGGCCGATGCCATCACCCGCAAGCAGGGCGATCAGTGCCTTCATGCGTGTTCCCGCCATCCCCGGGCCGATTCGTATTGCTCGATCTGCGCGAGTTTGCCGAGCAGATAGCCGAGTTCATCGATGCCGTTCAACAGACAATGGCGTGCGAACGGCTCGATCGGGAAACGAATGCTGCGCCCGTCGGGCAGCGTGAGAAGGGTGCTCTGAAGATCGATCGTGACTTCGGCGTCGGGATGTTCGATCAGCCAGCGATGCGTCACTGAGTCCACGATCACCGGCAACAAGCCGTTCTTCAGGGCGTTGTTCGTGAAGATGTCGGCTATCGCGGTGCTGACGACCGCCCGCAGCCCGTGGTCGACCAGCGCCCAGGGCGCGTGTTCGCGCGAGGAGCCGCAGCCGAAGTTGTGGCCCGCGACCAGTATGGTGCTGCCGGCCGCTTCCGGACGGTTGAGCACGAAGTTCATGTTCGGCGTGCCGTCCGGGGCGTAACGCAGGTCCGCGAACAGCGCCTTGCCGAGGCCGGTTCGCGTCGTCACCGTCAGAAAGCGCGCCGGGATGATCTGGTCCGTGTCGATGTTCGTCGACGCCATCACCACCGTTTTCGAGACGATTTTCTTCAGCGGCTCCATCAGAGCAATTCCCGTGGGTCCGAAATCCTGCCGGTCACGGCGCACGCCGCCGCCGTGTAGGGGCTCGCGAGCAGGGTGCGCGCACCGACGCCCTGGCGGCCCTCGAAGTTGCGGTTGCTCGTACTGACCGCGTAGGCCCCGGAGGCAACCGTGTCGCCGTTCATCCCGAGACACATCGAGCAGCCGGACTCGCGCCAATCGGCGCCAGCCTCCTTGAATACGTCCGCGATACCGCTCTGTTCGGCCTCGCGCTTGATTTGTTGAGAGCCCGGGACGACCAGCATCTGCACGCCGGCGGCGACGCGCCGGCCTTTCAGCACGCGTGCCGCAGCCTCAAGGTCCTCGAGGCGGCCGTTCGTGCAACTGCCGATGAAGACGACGTCGATGCGCTTGCCGAGGAGCGATTCGCCGCCCCGCAGGCCCATGTAGGCGAGCGCTCGCTCGGTGACCGGATCGCCGCCGCTCGCCGGGATCGACGCACCGATCGGCAGCACCATGCCGGGGTTGGTGCCGTAGGTGATCATCGGCTCGAGCCGCGTGGCGTCGAAATCGACGGAACGGTCGAACACCGCGCCCGGTTCGCTGGCGAGGGCGCGCCAGCCGGCGAGCGCCTCGTCCCACGGTCGGCCTGTCGGCATCCGCGGCCTCTCAGCGAGGTACGCGAAGGTGACCTCGTCCGGTGCGATCATGCCGGCGCGCGCGCCGGCCTCGATCGACATGTTGCAGACCGTCATGCGCTCCTCCATCGACAGCGCCTCGATGCCGCTGCCGCGGTATTCGAGTACATGGCCGGTGCCGCCGGAGACGCCGATTTTGCCGATGATCGCGAGGATCATGTCCTTCGCGGTGACGCCCGCCGGCAGCCGTCCGCTGACGTTGACCGCGAACGCCTTCGGCTTGCGCTGCAAAAGACACTGGGTTGCGAGCACGTGACCCACTTCGGTGCTGCCGATGCCGAACGCGAGCGAGCCGAATGCGCCGTGCGTGCTGGTGTGGCTGTCTCCGCAAACGATCGTCATGCCCGGACGCGTGTAGCCCTGTTCCGGGCCGATCACGTGCACGATCCCACGCCGCGGATCGCGCAGGCCGAACAACTCCACGCCGAATGCCCGGGTGTTGTCCTCGAGCTGGCGCACCTGTTTGGCCGCATCGTCGAGCGCGATGGGGACATCACCGAAGATCTGAGCGGTGCGGGTCGGTGTCGAATGATCCATGGTCGCGAGCGTGCGGTCCACCCGACGCACCTTGAGGCCGGAGGCACGCAGCACGGCGAACGCCTGCGGCGAGGTCACCTCGTGGATCAGGTGCAGATCGACGTACAAGACGGCCGGCGCATCGGCGCTCTCCGGCACCACCTCATGGCTGGCCCAGACCTTGTCGAATAGTGTCCGTGCTGACATCCCGTCGGGCTCCGGGGCCGATCAGCCGCGTCCGGACTCGAGCCAGGGCATGCGCGCGCGCAGCTGCGCACCCACTTTTTCGATCGAGTGACCCATGTCAGCCTTCAGCAATTTGTTGTACTTGCTGCGGCCCCGCTTGTTCTCCGCGATCCACTGGCGTGCGAATTTGCCATCCTGGATCTCGGTGAGAATCTTGCGCATTTCCCGCTTGGTCGCCTTGTTGATCACGCGCGGCCCGCGCGTCAGATCGCCGTATTTGGCGGTCTCGCTGATGAAGCGGTGCATCTTCGTGATGCCGCCTTCGTGCAGGAGGTCGACGATCAATTTCAGTTCGTGCAGACACTCGTAGTACGCGACCGCCGGCTGGTAGCCCGCCTCGACGAGCGTCTCATAGCCCTTCAACACGAGTTCCGTCGCGCCGCCGCAGAGCACGGCCTGTTCGCCGAACAGATCCGTCTCGGTCTCCTCGGCGAAGGTCGTCTCCAACACGCCGCCGCGCGTGCCGCCGATGCCATGGGCGTAGGCGAGGGCCTTGGCTTTGGCGTGCTTGGAGGCGTCCTGCGAAATGGCGATCAGACAAGGCACGCCCCGTCCCTGCTGGTACTGCCGGCGCACCAGGTCGCCGGGCCCCTTGGGAGCGATCAACACCACATCGAGATCCTTGCGCGGCCTGATCTGTTTGAAATGGATGTTGAATCCGTGGGCGAACAGCAGCGTCGCACCCTTCTCGAGACCGGCCTTCACGTCCGCATACAGGGCCTTCTGGGTGAGGTCCGGCACCAGCATCGCGACCAGTTGGGCGCCCTCGACGGCGGCCTTCGGTTCCATGACCTTCAAGCCGTCCTTCTTGGCCATCTTGAAGCTGTCGCCCTTGCGCACGCCGACGACGACGTCGAAGCCGCTGTCGCGCAGGTTCAGCGCATGCGCGCGTCCCTGGCTGCCGTAGCCGAGCACGGCGATGCGCGCACCGCGCAGCGCCTTCTGGTCGACATCTTTTTGCGAGTACAAACGCATGCTGGTCTCCTGGTGAACCGACTCTAGTCTTCATTAATGAGAAACCCCGCTTCAAGACCGGTTGGAGTCTCTTGCGGGGTTCCAATAACACGGTATGAGCAACGGGCGAACTAGCCGTTAATAGCATCATAGAATCCCCTATGATGCAAGGTTTCGCGTGTTTGGGAGATCGTGCCTATGGATTCGAAGTCGGAGTCGGTGTTGCCGTTATGGTTGCTGCGCGAAGGGCAGTTCGACGCATGGCTCGCCACACAGTCGTCGGCGGCACAGCGTTGGCTGCGCGAACTCGGATTTTGTGCGCAGCCCGACCAGACCCTTTTGCTTCCGGACGCGACGGGAGCGCCGGTCGCCGCCGTTGCCGGACTCGGCAAGGCGGCTCCCGGGTTGTCCATCTGGCAGGCCGCGGCGATCGCCGATCGCCTGAGCGCCCGACGCTATGTGGCGGCGCAAGAATGGGACGATGCGGACGCGCTGCAACTCGCGCTCGGCTTCGAGTATGCGGCGTATCGCTTCGACCGCTACCGCGGCGCGCAGGCGCCGCGCCGCGCGAGTCTCGAGCGTCCTGCGAATGTGCCGCGAACCGCGCTCGAGGGCGCGGCGCGATCGCTCGATCTGGCGCGCGACTGGATCAATACGCCGGCCGGCGATTTCGGCCCCGCGGAACTTGCGTCCGCGGCCCGGCAGGTGGCGCTGGAGAATGGTGCCGAGTTTCGCGAATGGGTGGGGGAGGAATTGCTCACCGCCGGATTCGCGGCGATACATGCGGTCGGCCGCGCGAGCGCGAGCGCTCCGCGCCTGCTGCAACTGCGCTGGGCGCCCCCGGGCGGTGCGGCGCGACGTGTCGTGCTCGTCGGCAAAGGGGTCTGCTTCGACAGCGGCGGGCTCGATCTGAAGCCCGGTGCGGGCATGGCATTGATGAAGAAGGACATGGGCGGGGCCGCGGTCGCGCTGGCGCTCGCGCATCGCTTGATGAGCGCGCGCTTGGGCGCCGAACTATGGGTGCTGATCCCGGCGGTGGAGAACTCGATCGGCGGCAATGCCTATCGCCCCGGGGACGTTCTCGCGACGCACAAGGGCTTGAGCGTCGAGGTCGGCAACACGGATGCGGAAGGGCGTCTGGTGCTTTGCGATGCGCTCTCGCTCGCCGATACGCAAGGTGCGGATCTGATCATCGACTTCGCGACGCTCACGGGCGCGGCGCGCGTCGCGCTCGGGCCGGAGTTGCCGGCGTTGTTCGGCAGTGACGCGACGCTTGTGGAGGATTTGTCGCGTGCCGGTGCGACCGAGCACGACCCGCTCTGGCCCATGCCCTTGTGGACCCCCTATGCCGATGAACTCTCCAGCAAGATCGCCGACCTTGCCAACGTGGCCGCGTCGAGTTTCGCGGGCGCGATCTTCGGGGCGCTGTTCCTGCAGCGTTTCGTGACCGCGACACCGCGCTGGCTGCACATCGATTTGTACGCCTGGAACCCGCGCGAGCGCCCCGGCCGGCCGGTCGGCGCGGAGCCGCAGGCCTTGCGCGCCGCCTTCCGGTTCCTCGCGCAACGCTACGGCATTGCGCAAGCCGGGTGAGGCTGTTTATGCTCGCCACCCCCCAAACCGCCGACCAGAAGCCCCCATGCCGAAAAAGCCGCCGCAGCGATCGACCCGCAAATCCACCGTCAAGGCGACACGCCGCAAGACCGCGGCAGTGGATCCACGCAAGTATTCGCGCCTCGTCGTCGATGGCGTCAAACAGACGCCGGCGCGCGCGATGCTGCGCGCCGTCGGTTTCGGCGATGAGGATTTCCTCCGACCGCAGGTCGGGATCGCATCCACGTGGAGCAATTTAACGCCGTGCAACATGCACATCGACGAGCTCGCGCGCATCGCCGCCGCCGGCGTCGAGGCGCACGGTGCGAAGGCGGTCACGTTCGGCACCATCACGGTCTCGGACGGGATTTCCATGGGAACACCCGGGATGCGTTACTCGCTGGTCTCGCGCGAGGTGATCGCGGACTCCATCGAAACGGTGGTCGGCGCGCAGGGTTTCGACGGCATCGTCGCGCTCGGCGGTTGCGACAAGAACATGCCGGGCTGCCTGATGGCGCTCGCGCGGCTCAATCGGCCGGCCGTGTTCGTCTACGGCGGCACGATCCGCCCCGGTGCCGAGGGCCGGGACATCGTCTCCGTGTTCGAGGCGATCGGCGGCTATGCGGGCGGCGCCGTCTCCGAACAAGAGCTGAAGTACGTCGAGCGCACCGCGATTCCGGGACCGGGATCTTGCGCCGGCATGTATACCGCGAACACGATGGCTTCGGCGATCGAGGCGCTCGGCATGAGTTTGCCGAACAGCTCCGCCCAGGATGCGGTGTCGACGGAAAAGCGTGAGGATTGCGCGCGCGCCGGTGAGGCGGTCGTGCGGCTGATCGAGCGCGGATTGAAGCCGCGCCAGATCATGACGCGGGCGGCGTTCGAGAATGCGATCACGGTGGCGATCGCGCTCGGCGGCTCGACGAACGTGGTGCTGCACTTGTTGGCGATCGCCTCCTCCGCAAACGTCAAGTTGCGCCTCACCGATTTCGCGCGAATCGGCAAGAAGGTGCCGGTGCTGGCGGACCTGCGACCGAGCGGCCGCTACTCGATGTCCGAACTGGTCGCCATCGGTGGCATCCAGCCGCTCATGAAGACCTTGCTCGATGCCGGCATGCTGCATGGCGATTGTTTGACCGTCACCGGGCAGACGCTCGCCGAAAACCTCGTGGACGTCGCCCCTTATCCGGCGGACCAGCAGATCGTGCGACCCTTGTCGGATCCTTTGAAGAAGGACAGCCATTTGGTCGTGCTGCATGGCAACCTCGCGCCGGACGGCGCCGTGGCGAAGATTTCCGGCAAGGAAGGGCTGCGATTCGAGGGCCTCGCGCGGGTGTTCGATTCCGAGGAAAAGGCCCTCGACGGCATACTCGGCGGCGCGGTGCGTGCCGGCGATGTCGTCGTGATTCGCTATGAAGGCCCGAAAGGCGGCCCGGGAATGCGCGAGATGCTCAGTCCCACCGGCGCGATCATGGGCAAGGGGCTCGGCAAGCAGGTCGCATTGATCACGGACGGCCGATTTTCCGGCGGCAGCCACGGATTTGTCGTCGGCCACGTATCGCCGGAGGCGGCGGTCGGTGGACCGATCGGCCTGGTGCGCGACGGCGATCGAATCTCGATCGACGCGCGGCGGCGCGCGATGACGCTGCACATCACGGACGCGGAGTTGCGCCGACGTCGCAAAGCCTGGCGCGCACCAAAACCCTATGCGCGCCGTGGCGCGCTGATGAAATACGCGAAGTGTGTCAGCAGCGCAACGCTCGGCGCGGTCACGGATCTGGAGTGATCGGCGCCGGCAAAATTTGCCTGTGCAGCGGCTTCGCGCGGACTGAATTCGCGAAAGCAAATCCGCGCTTGCAGTCGGGCCTGAAACTGTGTCAGGCTGTGTTATCGCAGATCGGAGCGCGTAGGGATATCACCGAGTCCACATCGGGGATCATCGACGCTCTGTGCGCGTTTGAGGGGCGCGCAACGCGCACTATAGGTGCGCTGGTGCGTGGGTCTAGATAGAGCTAGGGGATAGGCGCAAACAGAATTATGTATACGTACGAAGAGCCATCGTTATTTTCGGGTAAGCGAGGCATCGCGTTAGTTGCCGTGATCTTGTTGCACGTGCTGATCGGCTACGGTTTTGTCAGCGGACTTGCCAGCCGGATCGCCCACACCATCATACCGCCCGTGCAGATCGCGCAGATCAAACAGCCGAAAAAGAACGACAAACCGCCGCCGCCGCCGCCGAAACTGCAGGACATCAAGCCTTACGTGCCGCCGCCGGAGTTCGTCAACATCCAGGCGCCGACCTCGAGCCATGCGATCACCGAGATCACCCGGCGCGTGGCGCCCGCGCCGGTCGCGCGCCCGGCTCCGCCCCGTCCGGTGGTGCGTACGGCGTTGCGCTACGACCCGAACCATCTTGTCGACGTCAATCAGTATTACCCGGATGCGTCGCGCCGCGCAGGCGATGAAGGCACGTGCCGGGCCCAGATCTCGATCGGACCGGACGGGCGGGTGCACGCCGAGTCGATCGCGAAGAGCACGGGGCACCCGCGTCTGGACAGGGCGTGTCTGAAGGTTGCCAGGGCGCTGCGCTTCATACCGGCGACCGTGAACGGCAAGGCCGTCGGTACGACGACGATCGTGCCGATCGCCTTCAAGATCACCGAGGAGTGAGGCGACGGCGGGCAAGTATCAGGCATTGCATGGTTTGACGACTAAAATCCACTTATCCAAAACTTAACGTATACGTAGAGGGAATCGGTCCATGTCAGTTCAAATTGTCAACAATCCCTATGGCCTTGGCGCGATGCTCCGCAACGGAGACATCGTCACGCGTTCGGTGTTTACCATCCTGCTGATCATGTCCTTGCTGACATGGTTCGTGATGATCACCAAGTTCTTCGACCAGCGGCGTCTTCGCAAGCAGGGCCAACAGGCGGAGAAGGAATTCTGGAGCGCGAACAACCTCGTCGACGGGGTTGCCAAGTTGAAGGGCGAGTCCAATCCCTACCGCGCGCTCGCCGAGGCCGGCAAGCAGGCCTACGAACATCACGAGGCGAACAAGAGCCGGCTCGCCGGTTCGATCGACACCAGCGAGTGGATCACCCAGGCGCTGCAGCGCACCGCCGACATGGTCGTCGGCCGCATGCAGTCGGGAATGTCGGTGCTCGCCTCGGTCGGCTCGACCGCGCCGTTCGTCGGACTGTTCGGCACGGTCTGGGGCATCTATCACGCGCTGATCGCGATCAGTCTCGCCGGACAGGCGTCGATCGACAAGGTCGCGGGACCCGTCGGTGAAGCCTTGATCATGACGGCGATCGGCCTGTTCGCCGCGGTGCCCGCGGTGCTGGGCTACAACATGCTGTTGCGCCGCAACCGCGTCATTCAGGAATACGTCAGCCACTTCACGCACGAGCTGCACGCCTACCTGGTCTCGGGTGCGAAGATGAGTCTCAGCGCCGAGAAGCCCGCGACCGCCGCCAAGCAAGCGGCCCCCGCCGGCGCGCGCTGAGGGTTGACGCGCCATGGCGTTGAACATCGACACGCGCGGAGAAGGCGACGCGATGGCGAGCATCAACGTCACGCCCTTGGTGGACGTGATGTTGGTGCTGTTGATCATCTTCATCATCACGATTCCGGTGATCGTGCCGCAGATCCGCTTGAAGCTGCCCACCGCAACCAACGTGCCAACCATCACCAAGCCCGGTGACGTCACGATCTCGGTCGCGAAGGACGGCACGCTGTACTGGAACACCATGAAACTCGACAACATGGACGCCTTGAAGGAACAGCTGCGATCGATCGTCACACTCAACCCGCAGCCCGTGGTGGAGATTCGCGGTGACAAGGACACCCGCTACCTGTATGTCGGTCAGGTGTTGGTTGCCGCGCAGGAAATCGGCATGCGCAAGGTCGCGTTCCTGACGATCCCCACGCATCTCGGCGTCCAGCAGTAGGAGAGATATCGATGGCAATGAACCTGGGGGGCAGCTCCGACGCGATGGTTGACATCAACATGACGCCGCTCATCGACGTCATGTTGGTGCTCTTGATCATCTTCATCATCACCATCCCGGTGATGACGAACGCGGTCAAGATCGACAATCCGTTGCCGCCGCCCCCGAACTTCGTACCGCCGCCGCCGCCGCCCGTGATCAACGTGTCGATCGATTTCGACGGAACGTTGATGTGGAATGGCACCCAGGTGACCCGCACGCAGATGCAGAGCTATATCCTTCAATCGGCGCAGCAGGTCCCGCAGCCGGAGGTGCACATCACGGTCGACAAGTTCGCGAAATACGACGTCGTCGCCAAGACGCTCGCCGATCTTCAGCGTCGCGGCATGAAGAAGATCGGCTTCGTGAATAACAGCCTGTTTTAGACACGCTTTGTAATCTACAGACTCCGGCGCGCCGCCCACTGATAACGGGTTACGCGCCGTTTTTTTAACTGGTTTGCCGCCGCACCAGCGGCTCAAAGAGGTTCGATGACGATGTCCGCGAAATACACGATACGACGCCGTTTATCTTTTGGCCGCGCCACCGGCGCCGGCTTGTTCACCGCCCTCGCGTTGTCGGTGGC
Source organism: Steroidobacteraceae bacterium (assembly GCA_013044085.1). Lineage (GTDB taxonomy): Bacteria > Pseudomonadota > Gammaproteobacteria > Steroidobacterales > Steroidobacteraceae > Bog-1198. The sequence continues at coordinate 1,193 of JABEVI010000241.1, read as the reverse complement.
GTTGCTGGTGGGAGGTTCGCTGCCGGCGCACGCCGCGCCTGCGAAGCAGACCATCAGCCGCAAGATCGCCAAGAATTTGATCGCGGCGCAGAAGGCGCTGCAGGGCGGCAAGTGGGACGCGGGTCTGCAGAACCTGCAGGCCGCCGAGGGCAAGAGCGGGCTGACGCCGTTCGACCACAAGACGATCGACGACCTGAAGGCCTATGCCTACGTCAAGCTCGGCAACATGAACGCGGCCGAGAAGTCCTGGGAGGCCGCGCTGCAGACGGGCGCGTGCACGCCGCAGGATACGCTGCGTTTCACGCGCGCCGTGTTCCAGCTGAGCTACAACGCCCATGACTACGCCAAGGCGATCGCCTATGGACAGAAGCTGATCGCGCTCGGCCAGGGCAACGAGCAGATCTATGCGGTGATCGGCCAGGGCTACTTCCTGACGAAGAACTGCAGGGGCGCGGATGTCTACATGGACAAGGCCATTGCCGCCGCGCACGCGACCGGTAAGCCGCCGCAGGAAGGCTACTACCAGATCAAGTTGCAATGCGCGTTCAACGCGAAGGACACCGCCGGCGAGATCGCGGGATTTACGGACCTCGTACGGTTGACGAACAAGCCCGAGTATTGGAACTCGCTGCTGCGGCTCGAGCGGCAGAATACGCGCAAGGATAAAAATCTTCTGATGATCTACCGGCTGATGTACAACACCTCGTCGATGAACGTCACGAGTGATTACGTCGAGATGGCGCAACTGCTCGGAGACGCGGCGCTGCCGGAAGAAGCCCTGGCCGTGGTGCAGAAGGCCATTTCTAGCGGCGCGGTCAAGCCGACCCAGGCCGCTCGCGTGAACCGGCTCCTGAAGGACATGCAGCGCCGGGCCGCCTCGGATCAGAAGGGCATACCCACCTATGTGACGCAGGCCAACAAGAGCCCGACCGGAGAGCTCGACGTCAAGTTGGGCGAGGTGTATTACGGCATCGGCAATTATGCGAACGCGGTTCAGGCGATCAACAACGGCCTGAAGAAGGGACATGTCAAGAGCCTGGGCCAGGCCTACGTCTATCTGGGACTGTCCAACCAGTACCTGAAGAACATCCCGGCGGCGAAGCATGCGTTCGCGAAGCTCAAGACCGTGACATCGATGCCGTCGAACATCCGGGGTCTGTGGGCGTTGTACGCCGGCAATCTGAAGTGACCCT
>JABEVI010000240.1 GCA_013044085.1 Steroidobacteraceae bacterium | reverse complement strand
GTCTCGCAGCCGGACACCGGCGAACAGGCGCTCGAAATCACCGACATGCTGGTGCGCTCCGGCGCGATCGACGTGGTCGTCGTCGACTCGGTCGCGGCCTTGACGCCAAAGGCCGAAATCGAGGGCGAGATGGGCGATCAGCACATGGGCCTGCAGGCCCGCCTGATGTCGCAGGCGTTGCGCAAGCTGACCGGCAACATCAAGCGCTCGAACACGATCGTGATTTTCATCAACCAGATCCGCATGAAGATCGGTGTGATGTTCGGCAACCCCGAGACGACGACCGGCGGCAACGCCTTGAAGTTCTACTCCTCGGTGCGCATGGACATCCGGCGGATCGGTGCGATCAAGAACGGCGAGGAAGTCATCGGCTCGATGACCCGGGTCAAGGTGGTCAAGAACAAGGTGGCGCCGCCGTTTCGCGAGACCGAGTTCGAGATCATGTACGGCACCGGGATCTCCAAGGAAGGCGAGCTGATCGAGCTCGGCGTGCTGCATAATCTGGTCGAGAAGTCCGGATCCTGGTACAGCTACAAGGGCGAACGGATCGGCCAGGGCAAGGAAAATGCCCGCGCCTTCCTGCAACAGCACCCGGAAATCGCCGACGACATCGAGCGTCAGGTGCGCGCGAAATTGATCCCCGAGAAGGCGACCATGAATCGCGGCGGCGAGGCGAAAGAGGCTTAAGAGCCTGCGGCGTCAGGCGCTCGACCCCGGCGACGGACGCGCGGCCCGCAAGGTCGCGCTCGACGCGCTTGCGCGGCGCGATCACGCCACCGCGGAGCTGCGGCGTGCGCTGTGTGAGCGCGGCTACGAGCGGGCTTTGGTCGACCGGCTCGTCGAGAGCCTGCTCGCGGAGAAGTTGCTCGACGATCGGCGCTATGTGGCGAATTTCATCGCCTACCACGCCGGCCGGGGCCATGGGCCGATGCGGGTGCGCGCCGAGCTGCGCCTGAAGGGTCTCGATAGCGATCTGGTCGAGCAGAGCGTCGAGGACTTCCCCAGCTGGCTCGAGGAACTCGAAGCGGCGCGGCGCAAGAAATTCGGCGCCCCGCGCCCGAATGAGTATCTGGAGCGGATGCGGCAGGCGCGATTTTTAAGTTACCGCGGTTTCACGAGCGCGCAGATTCGATCCGTTCTAGGATCGGCCGTGGACATGGAAGACTGAACAACATGAAACGAGACTCCCAGAAACACCGAACGATGACGAGCGCGGAGATTCGCTCGAGTTTCCTCGAGTTCTTCCGCAAGAACGGCCATACGGTCGTGCCGTCGAGTTCCCTCGTGCCCGGCAGCGATCCGACATTGCTGTTCACCAATGCCGGCATGGTCCAGTTCAAGGACGTCTTCCTCGGCAAGGAGAGCCGGGATTACTCGCGCGCCGCGAGTTCGCAACGCTGCGTGCGCGCCGGCGGCAAGCACAATGACCTGGAGAACGTGGGCTACACCGCGCGCCATCACACGTTCTTCGAGATGCTCGGCAACTTCAGCTTCGGCGACTACTTCAAGCGCGAGGCGATCCACTTCGCGTGGAATTTCGTCACCGGCACGCTCGGCATCCCGAAAGAGCGGCTCTGGGTGACGGTGTTTCGCGATGACGACGAGGCCGAGCGTGTCTGGACCGACGAGATCGGCATCGACCCGACCCGCTGCACGCGTCTTGGCGAGAAATCGAATTTCTGGCAGATGGGCGAGACCGGGCCCTGCGGTCCGTGCACGGAGATTTTCTACGATCACGGCGCCGAGATTCCCGGCGGACCCCCGGGTTCGCCTGACGAGGACGGCGACCGCTTCGTGGAGATTTGGAATCTCGTGTTCATGCAGTACGAGCGTTCGAGCGACGGCACCCTGACGCCGCTGCCAAAGCCCTCGGTCGACACCGGCATGGGGCTCGAGCGTGTCGCCGCGGTCATGCAGGGTGTGCACAGCAATTACGACATCGATCTGTTCAGGTCGCTGATCCAGGCCGCCGCCGCGATCACCGGCGCGCGCGATCTGGAATCGGCCAGCCTGCGCGTGATTGCGGATCACATTCGTGCGAGCACGTTCCTGATCGTCGATGGCGTCGTGCCGTCGAACGAGGGCCGCGGTTATGTCTTGCGCCGCATCATCCGGCGCGCCATCCGGCATGGATACAAGCTCGGCGTCACCCGGCCGTTCTTCCACCGATTGGTGGAAGCGGTGGTGCGCGAGATGGGCGGATACTATGCCGAGCTCGTCGCCGGTGAAGCGCACGCGACGCGCGTGCTGAAGGTCGAGGAGGAGCGTTTCGCCGAGACTCTCGCCACCGGGATGGCACTGCTCGACGCAGAGACCGCGAAACTCGAGGGAACCGTGATACCGGGCGAGACGGTGTTCAAGCTCTACGATACTTTCGGCTTCCCGGTCGACTTGACCGCCGACGTCGCCCGCGAGCGTGGCCTGTCGATCGATCAGGCCGGCTTCGATGCGGCGATGGAGGCGCAGCGCGGCCGCGCGCGCGCCGCGAGCAAGTTCGGCGTCGACCTCGCCGATTCGCTGAAGCTCGACGCGAAGACCCAGTTCAGCGGCTATGAACATCTCGATGAGGGTGGCACGGTCACCGCGCTGATCGTCGAGGGTGCCTTGGTCGACGCGCTGGCGGCTGGTCAGGAAGGCCAGATCGTCCTCGACCACTCGCCGTTCTACGCCGAAAGCGGCGGCCAGGTCGGCGACCGCGGTGTGCTCACAAGTGAACACGCCCGCTTCACGGTGCGCGACACGCAGAAGCTCGGTTCGGCGCACGCACACCAGGGTATCGTCGAGGACGGCTCCATTCGTGTTGGTGATCGTCTCGAGGCGCGGGTCGATGCCGCGCGGCGGCACGCCATTGCGCTGAATCATTCGGCGACGCACTTGCTGCATGCGGCGTTGCGCGAGGTGCTCGGTGCGCATGTGCAGCAGAAAGGCTCGCTGGTCGCCGCGGAGCGCCTGCGTTTCGACTTTTCGCATGCGCAAGCGATGAGTTCCGAAGAACTGCGGCGCGTCGAGCAACGGGTCAATCAGGTGATCCGCGAGAATGCGCTCGCGCAGACGCGCGTGATGAGCTTCGATGAGGCGCTCGCCGCCGGCGCGATGGCCTTGTTCGGCGAGAAGTACTCACACGAGGTTCGGGTGCTGTCGATCGGCGAGTTCTCGATGGAGTTGTGCGGTGGCACGCACGTATCCCGTGCCGGTGACATCGGTCTTTTCAAAATCACCGGTGAGGCGGGCGTGGCCGCCGGCGTGCGTCGCATCGAGGCGGTGACCGGCGAGGTCGCGTATCAGTGGTCCGTCGACGCCGACCGCCGCCTCGGCGAGATCGCGGCGCTGGTGCGCGGCGGGCGTGATGACGCAGACCAGAAGGTGCGCGACCTGATCGAGCGTTTGCGCAAATTGGAGAAGGAAATCCAGCAACTGAAGGCGAAGCTCGCGAGCGGCGGCAGCGCTGATCTCGCCTCGCAGGCGAAGGATTTGCAGGGAGTCAAGGTGCTCGCGGCGCGCATCGACGGTGCGGATGCACAAAGTCTGCGCGCCAGCGTCGATCGTCTGAAGGACACGCTGGGCGACGCGGTCGTGGTGCTCGCGACCGTGCT
>JABEVI010000050.1 GCA_013044085.1 Steroidobacteraceae bacterium | reverse complement strand
TCATGGCGCTCGCGGCGATGCCGTTGTGGGCGCCAAAGAGCCTTGCCAAGTCGGTCGATCCGCGCGTTGCGCTGCTGAAGCTGCTGCCGCGCGGCAGCACGCTCGATGAGTTGCAGCCTTCGCCGATCCCCGGCATCTATCAGTTCCGCGAAGGCGCGCAGATCAGTTATCTGACCGCCGACGGCAGGTACTTCATCGACGGCAACATCTACGACATGCACTCGCGCCGGAACCTGACCGCGCTGCAGCGCGCGCGGGCGCGGGTTGCGTTGATCGACTCCGTGCCGCCGGCGCAGATGCTGGTCTTTTCGGGGCCCCGGCCGCGCTACACGATCACGGTCTTCACCGATGTCGATTGTGCCTACTGTCGCGAACTGCACAGCCACATCGCGGAACTCAATGCGCTCGGTGTGCGCGTCCGGTACCTGTTCTATCCGCGCACCGGCCCGGGCACCCTCAGTTGGCGCAAGGCCGAGGCCGTGTGGTGCTCGCCGGACCGGCGGGCGGCGTTCACGCGCGCCGAGGCCGGGCTCGACCCGAATCTGGCCAAGGTCTGCAGTGCCAATCCGGTGGCCCGGGAGTACGCGCTCGGTCAACAGATCGGCGTGCGCGGCACCCCGGCGATCGTCACGGCCTCGGGGGCTTACATCGACGGCTACCTTCCGCCCCGGGAACTCGTCGAGGAGATACGCGCGCTCGACAAGTCGATGGGCTGAGCGCGGCGCGCGGCGGCGCCGCTTGAATCAGCGCTCGAGCAGCTTCAGCTTCGCCGGCACGCCTTCCCACTGCTTGGCGTCGGCGGGGGCGGCGTGTTTCTCGCTGAGCACCGGCCACTTCTTCGCCAGGTCGGCGTTCAATTGCTTGAAACTCTCCTGTCCGGCTGGAATGTCTTCCTCGGAGAAAATCGCTTCCACCGGGCACTCGGGCTCGCACAGGGTGCAATCGATGCACTCTTCCGGGTCGATGACGAGGAAATTCGGGCCCTCATGGAAACAGTCCACCGGGCAGACTTCCACGCAATCGGTGTACTTGCACTTGATACAGCTTTCAGTGACCACAAAGGCCATGGCATACCCTTCTGCTGGTTGATGGTCCGGGACGGCCGCCTATTCTGCCACAGAGGCGATGGCGGCGCCGCGATGCGCTCAGCGACGCAGCGGCCGGTCCAGTTCCGTGAAGTGATGATCCTCGCGTCCCGCCGCCCGGTCGGCAAAATACCGGCGCAGGGTGAATTCGCCGCTCGGAAAGGCGAGGTCCTGCCAGGGAATCGCGTCCTCCTCGTACAGGCCGACCTGCAGGCTCTCCGGGCCGGCCGCGAATCCGGGGTGGAGCATTCTGGCGCGGAACATCACGTGTACCTGGCCGGCGTGGGTCACGTTGACCACGGCGAGCAGGGAGCCGATCTCGACCTCGGCTTCGGCTTCCTCGAAGCACTCGCGCCGCGCCGCCTGCTGCATGGTTTCACCGATCTCCATGAATCCGGCCGGCACCGTCCAGAAGCCGAGCCGTGGTTCGATCGCGCGCCGGCAGAGGAGGATCTTGCCCTGCCACTCCGGCACGCAGCCGAGCACCAGCAGCGGATTCTTATAGTGAATTACGCCACAACGCTCGCAAACGAATCGCGGCAGATGATCCCCGTCCGGGATCTTGGAGATGACGGCGGCGCCGCAGTTGCTGCAGAACTTCAAGGATGATCCGTGATGAAATGAGGTCTGGTGCCCGGAGAGGGAATCGAACCCACACGGTGTCGCCACCACCGGATTTTGAGTCCGGCGCGTCTACCAGTTCCGCCATCCGGGCAGGCCAGGGAGTTCAGTATAAGCGAACCGCCGTCTTGTTAGTATGGCCACCCTGATGCGCCGCGAGGACTTTCACTACGAACTTCCCAAGGACCGGATCGCCCAGACACCGACCGGTGTCCGGTCGGCGAGCCGGTTGCTTGCGCTCGACGGTGCGACCGGTCAGCGACGTGACCTGACGTTCGCCGATTTTCCGAGTCTGTGCGCTGCGGGCGATCTTCTGGTCTGCAACGACACCCGGGTGATCCCGGCGCGGGTGTTCGGCATCAAGCCGAGTGGTGGGCGCGTCGAGCTGTTGCTCGAGCGCGTCGAGGCGCCGAGGATCGCGCTCGTGCACGCCAGATCGAGCAAAGCGCTGCGGCCGCAGGGGGTCGTCGAACTCCCCGGCGGCTGCCGGGCGCTCATGCTCGATCGCCAGGGGGAACTGTACCGCCTGGAATTCTCCCGCGACGTGGCGGCGTTCTTCGAGGAGCACGGTTCGATGCCGCTGCCACCGTACATCGCGCGGTCGGCGGATGCGAGCGACCGCGAACGCTATCAGACGGTATACGCGCGGGTGCCGGGCGCCGTCGCGGCGCCGACGGCCGGGCTGCACTTCGATGAGTCGACCTTCGCAGCGCTCGCCGCGCGCGGCGTGCGTCGGGAGTTCCTGACGCTGCACGTCGGCGCGGGCACCTTCGCACCGGTGCGTGCCGAACACATCGAGCATCACCTCATGCACGCCGAGCAAGTCGATGTCTCGGCGGCCTTGTGTACCGCGATCGAGCAAACGCGGGCCGCCGGCGGCCGGGTGATCGCGGTCGGTACGACCGTCGTACGAGCCTTGGAGGCGGCCGCGGCCGCGCGAGGCTTGCAGCCGTTTCGCGGCGAGACCCGGATCTTCATCACGCCGGGCCACCGCTTTCGCGTGGTCGACGCGATCCTGACGAATTTTCACCTGCCGGAATCGACCCTGCTGATGCTCTGTGCGGCGTTCGTCGGCCGCGAAACCCTGCTCGAGGCCTACGCGCACGCAGTCCGCGGTAACTACCGGTTCTTCAGCTATGGCGACGTGACTTTCCTGCAGCCGCGCCGCGAGGCGCTCGAACGCCCATGACGACGGCGCGAATGGATTTTTCCCTGCTCGGCGAGGATGGTGCGGCCCGGCGCGGCCGGCTGCGCTTCGCCCGCGGCACCGTCGAGACGCCGGCGTTCATGCCGGTCGGCACCTACGGCACCGTGAAGGCGATGACGCCGGAGGAACTCGAGTCGGTCGGCGCCGAGATCGTCCTGGGCAACACGTTTCACCTGTATCTGCGTCCGGGTCTCGAGGTGATCGGTGCGCACGGCGGCCTGCACCGCTTCATGCACTGGGAGCGGCCGATCCTGACCGATTCGGGCGGCTTTCAGGTCTGGAGCCTGGCGAAGATGCGCCGGATCACCGAGGAGGGGGCGCACTTTCGGTCACCGGTGGACGGCTCACCCGTGTTCCTCTCGCCTGAGGAATCGATGCGCATCCAGCGCGTTCTGGGCTCGGACGTGGCGATGAGCTTCGATGAGTGCACCCCGTATCCGGCCGACGAGGCGCAGGCACGCGAGTCGATGCAGCGCTCGATGCGCTGGGCGCTGCGCGGCTTTCGCGAATACTATCGTGATGAGCCCCCGGGGACGCTGTTCGGCATCGTCCAAGGCGGTGTCCACGCGCCGCTGCGTCTTGCCTCGCTGGAGGCGCTCGAGGAGGTCGGCTTTGCAGGGCTCGCCGTCGGCGGCCTGGCGGTGGGCGAGAGCCAGGGCGAACGCGAAGCGGTGCTCGAGGGGCTGTGCCCGCAGATGCCGCGGCACAAGCCCCGCTACTTGATGGGCGTCGGGCGTCCCGAGGACATCCTCGAGGCGGTACGCCGGGGAATCGACCTGTTCGACTGCGTGATGCCGACGCGCCATGCCCGCAACGGCCATCTGTTCACGCGCAGCGGCAGCGTCAATATCCGCAACGCAGCACACCGCGATGACACCGAGGCGGTCGAGGCGCAATGCGAGTGCTACACGTGTCGACACTACAGCCGCGCGTACCTGCGCCACCTGGACCGCTGCAACGAAATTCTCGGCTCGCGGCTCAATACGATCCACAACCTGTACTTCTACGAACGCCTGATGCGCGAGATCCGCGAGGCGATCGCGGCCGGGCGGTTCGAGGCCTATGCCGCGGCGTTCTATGCGGCGCGCGAGCAGTCCCCGGGGCGGCTAAGCGCGGGCGAGGGTGGGGCACTTGCAAGCCTATAAGGTATTGCGCCGCCGTTTGGGTATAATCCCCGGCTTTGCGCTGCGGCCCCGGCCGCGATAAGGTGGGTTCAACGCCATGAATTTCTTCATCAAATCGGCATACGCGCAGTCCGCCGCGGCGAGCAGTGGGCAGAGCATCCTCAGTGCCCTCATGCTGCCGATCGGCCTGCTCGTGGTGTTTTACTTCCTGTTGATCCGGCCGCAGAACAAGCGCGCGAAGGAGCAAAAGGAGATGCTCGCGAAGATCGCCACTGGCGACGAGGTCGCGACCAACGGCGGAATTCTCGGCAAGGTGGTCGAGGTCGGCGAGCAGTTCCTGAGTGTGGAAATCGCCTCCGGCGTGACGGTGAAGATGCAGAAATTCCAGGTTTCGCAGATCCTGCCCAAGGGCACGGTCAAGAACGCATGACCGCCTATCCTCGATGGAAGATCGTGCTGGTCGCGATCGTCATGTTGATCGGCCTGCTGTTCGCCTCGCCGAACCTGTTCGGTCAGCAAAGCGCGCTGCAGCTCGCCAAGGATCAATCCGCGGTCGCCGAGCCGGACCGGATCGCCATCGAGAAGCTGCTCGCCGAGAAGGGCATCCCGCTTGCCGGCTCGTTCATCGAGCAGGGCCGCTTGACGCTGCGATTCGCGACTCCCGCCGACGAGAAGAAAGCCCATGAGGCGATCTCGAAGGCGATGCCGAACAAATACACCATCGCGCTCTCATCGGCGTCGCGGGTGCCGGATTGGATGCGCCGTTTCGGCCTGACCCCGGTCAAGCTCGGCCTCGATCTGCGCGGCGGTGTGTATTTGGTCTACCAGGTCGACATCCAGGCGGCTGTCAAGCAGGAACTGGACCGGTTCAACCAGGATTTTCGCGCCTCGTTGCGCAACGCGCACGTGCCGTACGAGGACGTGAAGGTCGATTACGCCAACAATCGCGTCACGGTGCTGTTCCGCGATGCGGCTAATTTCGCCAAGGGTCGCGAGGCGATCGAGAGCGACAATCGCAGCCTGAACTTCGATGAAACGACCGTCGGCAACGCGCCCGCACTGCAATTGACGCTCACGCCGCAACAGATCAAGCAGCGTGAGGACTACGCGGTCCAGCAGAACATCGTGATTCTGCGCAACCGCCTCAACAGTCCGGAACTCGCGGTCTCCGAGCCTCAGGTCGCCCGCCAGGGCTCGGATCAGATCGCGATCCAACTGCCGGGGCTGCAGAATTCGGCCGAGGTGAAGACGATCCTCGGCAAGACCGCGACCCTCGAATTCCACATGGTCGATGAGACCGACAATCCGTACGACGCGGCGCGCACCGGCCAGATCCCGCTCGGCACGAAGCTCTATTACACGCGCCACAAGCGCCCCGTGCTTCTGAAACGCGACATCGTCGTCACCGGCGACCAGCTGACCGACGCCTCCTTCCAGCCGAACACGCAGGAGGGCCCGGCGGTGTCGGTATCGCTCGACAGCCGCGGCGCGGAGAAGATGCTGCGCAACACCGAGGAGAACATCGGCCACATGATGGCGGTCGTCTTCATCGACCGTTCGAGCACGAAGAACGCCGCCGGCGCCGAGGTCGTGCACACGAAGGAAGAGGTCATCAACGAGGCGACGATCCGCGGTGTCTTCAGCAACAGCTTCCAAATCACCGGGATCAACCCGATCGAAGGCCGCGAACTGGCCCTGTTGCTGCGGGCGGGCGGCCTGGCCGCGCCGCTCTCGGAGATCGAGGAGCGCGCGATCGGCCCGAGTCTCGGCCAGGACAACATCAACAAGGGCGTGAACGCGATGGTGTTCGGCACCCTCGCGGCCTTCGTCTTCATGGCGATCTATTACAAGCTCTTCGGCATCATCGCCGACGTCGTGCTTGCCGCGAACGTGATCCTGCTGACGGCGATGCTGTCGATCGTCGGCGCCGCGCTCACGTTGCCCGGCATCGCCGCGGTCGTGCTCACCGTCGGCATGGCGGTCGACGCCAACATCCTGATCTACGAGCGCATCCGCGAGGAAGTGCGGATGGGCGTCTCGCCGCGCGCGGCGATCGCCGCCGGTTTCGAGCGCGCCTTTTCGGCGATCGCGGATTCGAACGTGACCGCGCTGATCGCCGGCGTGGTTCTGTGGCTGTTCGGCTCGGGCGCGGTGCGCGGCTTCGCCGTGGTGCTGGTGCTCGGCATTGCGACGTCGATGTTCACCTCGCTGATGGGCAGCCGCGCCCTGGTCCAGGTCATCTTCGGCGGCCGGCGCAAGATCGACCGGTTGCCGATCTAGAACGACGGATTCAGGGGACACGCAGATGGAATTTTTTCACAAAGTTACCCGCTTCCCGTTCATGCACACCCGCAAGGTGTGGTACGGGTTGTCGGCGGTGCTGATCGTCGGATCGTTGCTCCTGGTGGCGGTGCGCGGCCTTAACCTCGGCATCGATTTCACGGGCGGCATCGTCGTCGAGACGCACTTCCCGGATGCGCCGAATATCGACCGTCTGCGCGCCGCGCTGACGTCGGCACACATTCCTGGCGCACAGGTCCAACAATTCGGCAGCCCGCGCGACATCCTCGTGCGCCTTCCGCCGGATCAGAACGTCAAGAGCGCCAACATTGGTGTGCGGATCGTCGACCTTTTCCGTCCCGTCGATGCGGGTGTGACACTGCAGTCGACCGAGGTCGTCGGCCCGCAGGTGGGCGAGGAGTTGTTCATCCACGGGGCCTGGGCGCTCGCCGCAACCCTTCTGCTCATCATGGTGTACGTGCTGATCCGATTCACGCAGAAGCTCGCGTTCGGTGCGATCCTCGCCGTGTTGCACGATCCAATATGCGTGCTTGGCTTCTTCGCCGCCACGCAGATGACCTTCGACCTGACCGCGATCTCGGCGATCCTCGCCGTGATCGGCTATTCGCTGAACGACACGGTGATCGTCTTCGACCGTGTGCGCGAGCGGGCGCGCAACGCGCGCAAGATCGGAATAGCGCAGGTGATCGACGAGTCGATCAACCAGACGCTGTCGCGGACCATCATGACCAAGCTCGTGACGTTGCTGGTCGTGGTCGCGCTGCTGATATTCGGCGGCCAGACACTGCACAGTTTCTCCGCGGCGCTGGTGATCGGCATCGTCGCCGGCACCTATTCGTCCATCTACATATCCTCGGCGATCGCGCTCGACATGGGGCTGCGCACCGATGATTTGTTGGAGCGCAAGATGAGCAAACCCGAAGAGGTCGACGGCCTGCCCTGAGGGGCGGCCGTGCCTCGCGAGCCGTTTGCTGCGTTAGTTGCGCAGACTGAGCGGCGTGAGCGGCCCGATCAGGGCGAGCAGCGCCTCGTAGACCTTCGGGTTGCCGGCGACGATGTTGGCGCCGAGCGCGTATTCGCCGCCCGCGGGTGTGCCGACACGTCCGCCGGCTTCCTGGATGAGCAAGGTGCCCGCCGCCGTGTCCCACGGCTTCAGTCCGAACTCCCAGAACGCGTCGAGGCGGCCGGACGCGACGTAGGCGAGGTCGAGCGATGCGGCTCCCGGTCTGCGTACGCCGGCGGCCACGGCCATCACGGCCTTCAGGGTCGCGAGGTACTCGTCCACGTAGGTCGCCTCGGCCCGGAATGGCAGGCCGGTGCCGACGAGCGCGCCCTCGAGTGTGCGCTGCGTGCTGACGCGGATCCGCTTGCCGTCGAGCTGTGCGCCGTCGCCGCGCGAGGCGGTGAAGAATTCCTGGCGCATCGGGTCGTAGATCACCGCATGCTGCAGGCGATTACGGTGCTCGACCGCGATCGACACCGCGAACGCCGGAAAGCCGTGCAGGAAATTGGTGGTCCCATCCAGGGGGTCGATGATCCAGACGTACTCGCCATCGCCGCTGCGACCGGTCTCCTCGCCGAGGAAGGCGTGATCCGGGTAACTGCGGCGCACGGTTGCGATGATGTCGGCCTCGGCCTTGCGGTCGACGTCGGTGACGAAGTCGTTGCGGCCCTTGGTGTCGATCTTCAGCGAGTCGAGCCGGGAGAGGCTGCGCACGATGGAGTCGCCGGCGCGGCGGGCGGCGCGCATGCCTATGTTCAACAGCGGGTGCATAACGTGGCGCTAGAATAGCAGAGCATGACGGACCACGTTCGCATCGTCCTCGTCGACCCCAGTCATCCGGGAAACATCGGCTCGGTGGCGCGGGCCATGAAGAACATGGGCCTGCGTGACCTCGTGCTGGTCCGACCGCGCTCCTTTCCGCATGCCGACGCCCTTGCCCTGGCCGCAGGCGCCGACGACGTGCTGACCGCGGCGCGGGTGGTCGATACCGTCGCCGCGGCGATCGCGGATTGCGCCTTCGTCGCCGGCAGCACCTCGCGGCCGCGCAACCTGAGCTGGGAGTTCGCGACGCCGCGCGAAGCGGCGGAGCGGATTCGCGATCTGCCGGGCGATGCGCGGGCGGCGCTGCTGTTCGGCTCGGAGCGCTACGGCCTCGCGAACGAGGATTTGAACCATTGCGGGCTGCTGGTGCGCATTCCGGCCAACGAAGCCTACAGTTCCTTGAATCTTGCGATGGCGGTGCTGCTGTTGAGCTACGAGGTGAGTCTCGCCCGCGAGCGTCCGGTCGGACGGCTGCAGTTGGAGGCGCCGCTCGCCGACGGCGCGGAACTCGGACATTTCTACGCGCACCTCGAGCGGGTCCTCGACGAGATCGCATTCGAGGACCGCACCGGCTATCTGATGGATCGGTTGCGCCGCCTGTTCAACCGCACAGGGCTCGACCGCAACGAGTTGCAGATCCTGCGCGGCATCTTGAGCGCGGTGTCCGGCCGGCGCCGGCGCGCCGCCCGCGAGGACGGGGGATGAGCCTGCCGGTGTATCTCGATCACGCCTCGACGACGCCGGTCGATCCGCGCGTCGCCACCGAGATGGCGGCCTGCCTGAGCCTCGGCGGCACGTTCGGCAACCCCTCGTCGGATGGACACGTCTACGGCGAGCGCGCCCGAGAGTGCGTCGAGGCGGCGCGCGCGAGGGTCGCGGCGGCGGTTGGCGCCGAGCCCGCGGAGGTGATCTGGACCTGCGGGGCGACCGAGGCGGACAACCTGGCGATCTTCGGTCTGAGCGCGCACGCGCACGGCCGGGGACGACACATCGTCACCGCCCGCACGGAGCACAAGGCGGTGCTCGATCCGTGCCGTGAACTCGAGCGTCGCGGCTGGCAGGTGACCTATCTGCAACCGGATCGGCGCGGCTTGGTGGATCCTGCGCGGCTGGCCGAGGCGCTGCGCGCCGATACCGTGCTGGTCTCCCTGATGCATGTCAACAACGAGACCGGTGTGTCGCAGGACATCGCCGCCTACGCCGCCGTCTGTGAGCGGCACGGCGGAGCGCGCCTGCACGTGGATGCCGCGCAGAGTTTCGGCAAGTGTCCGCTCGACTTCGGCGCAAGCGGCGCTGACTTGATGTCCTTGTCGGCGCACAAGGCGTACGGCCCGAAAGGCGCCGGGGCGTTGCTGGTGTCGCGCCGGCGTGGGGTGCGTATCGAGGCGCGGCAATTCGGCGGTGGCCAGGAACGCGGCCTGCGTTCCGGCACGATCGCGACCCACCAGGTGGTCGGCATGGGGGCGGCCTTCGAGATCGCCGCAGCTGAATGGCAGAGCGAGTGCCGAAGGCTCGCGGTCTTGCGCGAGCGTTTGTGGCATGGGCTCGAGTCGCAGGGCGGGGTGTTGCGCAACGGCGCTGCGCCGGATGTGGTCGCACAGATTCTGAATGTGAGTTTCGAGGGGGTCGAGGGCGAGAGTCTGCTCGCGGCGGTCGCGCCGGAAGTCGCCGTATCGCGGGGATCGGCGTGCGCTTCGGCAAGCGGCGAGGCCTCCTATGTGCTGCGTGCGCTCGGCCGCGATCAGCGGCTCGCCGAGAGCAGTCTGCGCTTCAGCCTGGGACGATTCACGACCGAGCGGGACATCGAACGGACGGTGGCGGCGGTGGGCGGGGCGCTCGCACATCTGCGGCGCATCGCGGGCGCATGCACTACAGCACGTTGACGCGGCGCTATTTCGCGGCGGCGCCCGGGGCCGGCAGCCTCACCGGCCGCGGTGTCGCGACGGGGATCGCCGGCAGCCGGGAACAAGGCGCCTGGGTGCAATTGCAGGTTCGTACCGAAGCGGACGGCGGTGGGAACCTTCGGGTCGTGGAGGCGGGATTCCTCGCGTTTGGTTGCCCACACACCATCGCGGCCGCGGCGTGGCTCGCCGAACAGGCGACCGGCAGGCTCTTGACGGCCGACTTGCCGCTGCCGGTCGAGGCGATACGGCAGTTGTTCGATGCCCCGGTCGAGAAACTTGGGCGCTTGCTCGTGGTCGAAGATGCGTGGCGTGGCGTCTGCGCGGCGGCCGGTGTCTGAGTTGTGACCGGACTCGCGTGCGTTGGCGGGCGCCGCGTGTTATGTATCACCTCAACCGATTCGACGCGGAGGGATTGAATTCATGGCGATCGTGCTGACCGAGGCGGCTGCGGAGCGGGTACGGGCGCATTTGCACAAGCGCGGCAGCGGCTTGGGGCTGCGGCTCGGCATCAAGAAGACCGGATGTTCGGGATTCGCCTACGTCGTCAACTACGCCGATGAGATCGGCGCCGATGACGCGGTGTTCGACGCGCGTGGTGTCAAGGTCATCGTCGACCGCGTGAGCCTGCCGCTGGTCGACGGCACCACGATTGATTTCGTGAAACAGGGCCTGAACGAGGCCTTCAAGTTCCAAAATCCGAAAGCCAAGGGTGAATGTGGCTGCGGGGAGAGCTTCAACGTCTGAGCCGCCGCCGCGGCCGGTCCGGCGGCCGCCGGATTTTCTAATCAATACAGGCACTTCGCCGCCGCCGCCGATTGCTTGGCGGAGCCGTCTCGGCTAGACTGCGCAATCTTCGTCGGCCCCCGCGGGGCCGTGAGTTCCGCCAGTTCCTTCACCGAGGTCATTCATGCCCATCGAGCGTACTCTTTCCATCGTCAAACCTGACGGTGTCGGCCGAAATTTGATTGGCGAGGTCTATCGCCGCTTCGAGAGCGCGGGGCTCAGTATCGTCGCCGCCCGTATGTTGCGGCTTTCGCAGGCCGAGGCCGAGGGTTTCTACGGAGTGCACCGCGAGCGCCCGTTTTTCAAGGATCTGGTGCGTTTCATGACCTCCGGGCCGGTCATCGTCCAGGTGCTCGAGGGGGAGAATGCGATCGCCAAGCACCGCGAGGTGATGGGGGCGACCGATCCGAAGAAGGCGGCACCCGGCACCATCCGGGCGGATTTGGCCAGTTCCATCGACGAGAATGTCGTACACGGCTCGGATGCCGCCGACACGGCGGTGCGGGAAATCGCCTTTTTCTTCCGTGAAACCGAGATCTGCCCGCGGACGCGTTAGCGTCACCGATGCCTTGAGGACGATCAGCATATGCAACAGGCCGCCGGCGATCGGGTGAACCTGCTGGGCCTGCCGAGGGCCGAGCTGGAGGCGTTCGTCGCGGCGCGACTCGGAGCGAAGCCGTTTCGCGCCCGGCAGCTGATGAAATGGATCTATCGGCGCGGAGCGGCGCACTTTTCCGAGATGACCGATCTTGGCAAGGACTTGCGCGCCGCGCTCGAAGAGGTTGCCAGCGTGACGACGCCGCAAATCCTCGCCAGGCAGGACTCGAGCGATGGCACGCGCAAGTGGATGCTGCGCATGGATGCGGCGCAGGGAATCGAGACGGTCTTCATCCCCGAGCCGGATCGGGGCACGCTGTGCATTTCGAGCCAGGTGGGTTGCGCGATGGATTGCAGCTTTTGCGCGACCGCACAGCAGGGTTTCAACCGCAACTTGAGCGTTGCGGAAATCGTCGGCCAGGTGTGGCTCGCGCGGCGCGAACTCGGGCTCGAGGCCGCGGCCGGTGGCGCGGCGCACGGCATCACGAACGTGGTTTTCATGGGCATGGGCGAGCCGCTCGCGAACTACCGCAATGTCGTGCAGGCGGTGAGCATTCTGCTCGACGACATGGGCTATGACCTGTCCCGCCGCCGCGTCACGCTCAGCACGTCCGGTCTCGTGCCACAGATCTACAAGCTTGCCGAGGAGTGCAACGTCGCTCTCGCCGTGAGTCTGCACGCGCCGAGCGATGAGTTGCGCAATGAACTCGTGCCGATCAACCGCAAGCATCCGATCGCGGAACTGCTGAGTGCATGCTGGCACTACATCGAGCGGCAGAATGGGCGCAGTGTGACCTTCGAGTATGTGATGTTGGATGGCATCAACGACCGGCCCGATCAGGCGCGCGAACTGGCGCGCTTGTTGCGCGACCGGCCCGCGAAACTGAACCTGATTCCCTTCAACCCCTTCGGCGGCACACGCTATCGACGGTCGCCGGATGCCACGATCGTGCGTTTTCGGGATGTCTTGAATGATATGGGGGTCATCGCGACCATCCGGCGAACGCGTGGCGGGGACATCGATGCGGCCTGCGGTCAGCTCGCCGGCCGGGTGGACGATCGCTTGTTGACTCGTCTCGGCCTGAAGCTGCCGAATCACGGACCGCGTACCGCGGCAGCGCTGCGATGAGGACGGGCATGTCCGGGGCCGCGGCCATGACGTTCGTGCTAACGGTTGCGCTCGCGCTCGGCGGCTGTGCATCGAACAACGGACTTGCACCGGGGCAGAATCCGGCCCGGGCGGCGATCGTGAATGTGCAACTCGCGATCGCCTACATGCAGCGCGACAAGCTGGCGGTGGCGCGCCATTTCATCGATCGTGCCCTTCGTGAGGACTCGCACAATGCGACCGTGCAGGCGACGGCGGGCCTGATCTACGAGCGGCTCGGCGAGACGTCCAAGGCGAGGCGTGCCTACACCGAGGCCGCGCGGCTCGGCAAAGCCGATCCGGATGTCATGAACACCTACGGCGGCTATTTGTGCCGCAACCACCACTACGACGAAGGAGTGAAGGTGTTCCGGGCCGCCATCGCCAATCCGCTCTACCAGACGCCGGAAGTGGCGATGGTCAATGCGGGTGTCTGTCTCGAGGGCGCCGGCAAGGAAGCCGCCGCCAAACGCTACTTTAAGCGCGCATTGGTCGTGCATCCGAACATGCCCATGGCGCTGCTCGAGTTGGGCGCCATGGCGCTGCGGCACAAGGAGCCGGCCAAGGCCGCAGCCATCGTTACGCGTTATCTCGCGGTCGATCCGCCGAGTGCGCAGATTCTCTGGCTGGGATTGCGCGCCGAGCGTGCGCTCGGGCATGAAAACGCCGCGGCGGGTTACGCGCAGCGCCTCGAGAAGGACTTCCCGTCCTCGACCGAGGCGCGCATGCTGCAAGCCGGCATCACCCAATGAGCGTGGCGGAGGAACTCGGCTCGCGCCTGCGCGTCGAGCGTGAGCGCCAGGGAATGAGCGTCCAGAAGGCCGCCGATGAACTTCGGCTCGACGTCTGGGTGATCGATGCGTTCGAGAGCGGCGATTTCACGCGTGCCGGCCCGCCGGTCTATGCCAAAGGACACCTGAAGAAATATGCCTCGCTTCTCGGCATGGGTGGCGAACCGATCGCCGCGGCCCTCGAGTCCCTGAACGTATCGGGACCGGAGCCGATGTTGCCGGAATCCGGCACGCGGATCGCGGCGCGGTCCCGATTCGGCGGCCGGCGTTTCGCGTGGCGACCGATTGCGACGCTGGCCGTGCTCGGCGCTGTGATCGTCGGTGTGCTGTGGTGGAAGCCGTGGCGTCTGCGAATCGGCCACGGCGCGCCGAGCCTGCCTGCCGCGGTTGCGCGACCGCACGCTCCTTCGCCGGCATCGCCGCCGCCGCAGAGCGGCGGGCTCGGCGTGCCCATGCGCGGAGCGAGCACGGCCGTCATCGACCAGCCGGCACCGGTCTTGCAGGCCGCGCCGCCCGCCGCGCCCCCACCGGCCACCGCCGCCGCCGCGGCGCCGGCGTCATTGCAGCTCAGATTCTCGAAGAAGTCCTGGGTCGACGTGCGCGATGCGGCGGGCAAATTGCTCTACGACGGGATCGACCGACCGGCGACGACGCGCACGATCACCGGGCAGGCGCCGTTCGCAGTGATTCTCGGTGATGCCACGGGCGTCGCGGTCAGCATCGGCGGACACCTGCTCGTACTGTCAGCCGCCTACGTGAACGGCAACGTCGGCCGCTTCGACGTCGACGCGGACGGCGGCTTGCGGCCGTACGCGCGGCCGCTTCCTTGACGGAGATATCTTGGTGAGCACGAGCATCGAGCCGCTGCGCGGCGTCCACGACATTCTGCCCTCGCAGATCGCGACATGGCAGCTTCTCGAGAGTACGACGCGGGAGGTTTTCGCAGCCTACGGCTACGAGGAAATGCGCGTGCCGATCATCGAGCAGACCTCGTTGTTCAAGCGGTCGATCGGCGATTTTACCGACATCGTCGAAAAGGAGATGTTCAGCTTCGTCGACCAGGGCGAGGATCACATCACGCTGCGCCCGGAGGCGACCGCCGGCATCGCGCGCGCGGTGATCTCCAACGGTCTGCTGCGCGCGGGCCGGCTGAAGCTGTGGTGCATGGGCGCGATGTTCCGCCGCGAGCGGCCGCAGGCGGGGCGCTACCGGCAATTCCACCAGATCGATGCCGAGGCGTTCGGCTTCGCGGGGCCGGACATCGACGCGGAGATGATTCTGCTGTCGGCGCGGCTGCTCAAACGCCTCGGGCTTTCCGGAACCAAACTGCACCTGAACTCGCTCGGCACGCCGGAATCGCGGGCCGTTTATCGCGAGCGCCTTCTCGAGTATTTCACGGCCCACGAGTCGCGCCTCGATGAGGACAGCCGGCGCCGCCTGCACGGCAACCCGTTGCGCATCCTCGACTCGAAGCACCCGGAGACGCAGCACATCGTCGCCGGCGCTCCGCATCTCGGCGAGTCGCTCGATCCGCAGTCCCGGGACCACTTCGAGGCATTATGCGGACACCTGCGCGCCGCCGGTATCGAGTATCATGTCGACCACCGACTGGTCCGCGGCCTGGATTACTACACTCGGACCGTGTTCGAGTGGATCACCGATTCTCTCGGGGCGCAGAGTACCGTATGCGCCGGCGGCCGCTACGACGGCTTGGTCGCGCAGCTCGGCGGAGCGGCGACGCCGGGCATCGGCTGGGCGATGGGCCAGGAACGCATCGTCATGCTGCTCGAGAAGCTCGGCCGGCCCGCCGATGCCGATTCGCCGCACGTCTATTTGATCATGAGCGGGGAACGCGCCGAGAAAATGGGGTTCGAACTGGCTGAAAGGCTGCGCGATGAGCGGCCGGCGTTGAAGTTGCTCTGCAACATGGGTGGCGGCAACTTCAAGGCGCAGTTCAAGCGCGCCGACAAGAGCGGTGCAAAATACGCCCTCGTGCTGGGCGACGACGAGCTCGGCCGCGGTGCGGCGGGGCTGAAGGATTTGCGGGACGGGCGGACCCAGGAAGACTGTCCGTTCGAACGACTCGGCGAGCGGCTGGGCGTCCTGCTGGGATTGGACGCGGCGAATACGGGGAAGTCATGACAGAAGAGTATCTGACCGACGATGAGCAACTCGAAGTCGTCAAGAACTGGTTGACGGAAAACGGCCCTTGGCTCCTCGGCGGCGCGTTGCTCGGCGCGGTGTTGCTGTTCGGCTACCGGTATTACGAGACTCACCGCAACAGCCGGGCGCTGCAGGCGGCCGCGCTCTTCGATCGGATGACGACGGCGCTCGACACGCACAATCGCGCCGACGCCGTGCGTATCGCCGGCGAGATCACCGGTCACTTCGCCGGCAGCCCGTATGCCGATCAGGCCGAGCTCACGCTGGCGAGACTCGCGGTTGACGATGGGCGGCTCGCCGCCGCCGCGGTGGAGCTGTCGCACGTCGCGACCAACTCCGACGATGGTGAGCTCCGGAAGATCGCGCGCGTGCGCCTCGCGCGCGTGCAAATCGCCGAGGGTAAGCCGGACCAGGCGCTCGCGACGCTTGGTGCCGCCACCTCCGGCCCGTTCGCGGCGCTCTTCGACGAGGCGCGCGGTGATGCCTTGTATGCGAAGAAGGATCGTGCTGGTGCCATTGCGCAGTACCAGCTCGCGCTCGCGGCGAGCGATGCGCGCTACGGCGGCGCGCCGTTGCTGTCGTTGAAGATTGCCGACCTTGGCGCGGCACCCGCGATACCCGGTGCGGCACCGGCGGCCAGCGCGGCTGCACGCTGATGCGCCGCCACATCCGCCTGCCTTTTGCCGCAGCGCTCGCTGCGCTGCTCGCGTTGTCCGGCTGCAGCAAGGACAAGAGCGCCGATCAGCCCGCCAAGCTGGTCATGATCAAGACCCGGCTGCAGGTGAAGAAACTCTGGAGCACTGACCTCGGCGGTGGCAAGCACCAGATGCTCTTGCACCTTGGCCTCGGGCCGGCCGTCGCGGGCGGCCTCGTGTACGCGGCCTCGCACAAGGGTCTGGTCGAGGCGCTGCGGGTCACGAACGGCCGTCGCGTCTGGCGTGCACGCCTGCGGATGCCGATCTCGGCAGGTCCAGGGACCGGCGACGGGCTCGTCGTCGTCGGCTCGACCCAGGGCGAGATCGTCGCTCTGGATGCGGGCAGCGGCCAGGTACGCTGGCGCACGCACGTCGACGCCGAATTGCTGTCGGCGCCCGCGATCGGCGATAGCGTGGTGGTGTTGCGCTCGGTCGACGGCCGTCTGCAGGCCTTCGATGAGAACAGCGGCAAGCCGATCTGGTCGATCGAGCAGCAGGTGCCGCGACTCAGCCTGCGCGGAATCGCGACGCCGGTGATCGTGAAGCACGAGGTCGTCAGCGGCTTCGACAACGGCAAGATCGTCGCCGTCAACATCAACAACGGCAATACCTTGTGGAGCACGACGCTCGATGCGCCGCGCGGGCGCACCGCTCTGGACCGCCTGGTCGACGTCGACTGCGGGGTCGCGGTCGTCGGCGACAATCTCTACGCGACCGGCTACCACGGACGCACCGCGCAGCTCGCGATCGATTCAGGCCAGATCTGGTGGGCGCATAACATGTCGAGCGATCATGGGCTCGCCGCCGATGCCAAGACTGTTTATGTGTCCGAGGCCGATGGTTCGGTGGTCGCGCTGCGCGCGCAGGACGGCGCGGAAATATGGCACAACGATGTCCTGAAATGGCGTGATCTGAGCGCCCCAGCCATCACCTCCGCCGCGATCGTCGTCGGCGATTACCAGGGTTATCTGCACTGGATGGACAAGAAGACGGGTGTCATCATCGCCCGAACCCGTGACTCGAAATTCCGGGTCTCGAGCCCGCCGATCGCGATCGGCAACACGGTCATCGTGATGAGCGATGGCGGCGAGGTCGCGGCCTTTCGCGCCGCGCCTCGGCCGACAGGGTAGTACCGCACTTTGCTGCCGGTGGTCGCCTTGATCGGTCGCCCGAATGTCGGCAAGTCGACCTTGTTCAATGCCATGACCGGGACCCGGGATGCGCTCGTCGCGGATCTGCCCGGCCTGACGCGTGACCGGCAGTACGGTTACGCGCGCCGCACCGACACACCTTGCATCGTCATCGACACCGGCGGGATCGTCGAGCAGGCCGACGAGATCGAAAGTCTGATGCTCGCGCAGACCGCGCGCGCGATCGAGCAGGCGGACCGATTGATCGTGGTGGTCGACGGCCGCGGAGGGCCGACGCCACAGGATCATTTCGTCGCCACACTCGCCCGGCGCAGCGGCAAGCCGACCGTGCTCGCGGTCAACAAGACCGAGGGGCACGATCCGGCCGCGGCAGTCGCCGATTTCCACGAACTCGCCCTCGGCGAGCCGCAGCCTATCGCGGCCGCGCACGACCAAGGGGTGGTTTCGCTGCTCGAGGCGGCGCTGGCCGGGATCGTCCCCGACGAGCTGGATTTTCCCGACGCGACGGGCATCAAGGTGGCGGTGATCGGCCGCCCGAACGTTGGCAAGAGCACCTTGATCAACCGGCTGCTCGGCGAGAACCGGTTGGTCGCCTACGATCGACCCGGCACCACGCGTGACGCGGTGTTGGTGCCGTTCGTGCGCGACGGCGAGCGTTACACCTTGATCGACACCGCCGGCGTCCGGCGCCGGGCGCGCGTCGAGGAGGCGGTCGAGAAATTCAGTGTCATCAAGACGTTGCAGGCGATCGAGTCGGCACACGTGGTGATCGTCGTCGTCGATGCGCAGGACAATGTCGCCGAGCAGGATGCGAGCCTGCTCGGCACCGTCGTCGAGCAGGGCCGGGCCCTGCTCATCGCGGTCAACAAGTGGGACAACATCCCGACCGAGCAACGGCAGGCGATTCGCGATCAGATCGTGCAACGGATGAGCTTCGCCGACTTCGCGCCCCTGCATTTCATTTCGGCGCGCCATGGCAGTGGTGTGGGCGAGTTGTTCGAATCGGTGCGCCAGGTGTATGCCGCGGCGATGCGGGATTTGACGACGCCGGAGCTGACCCGGGTGCTGGTGTCCGCGATCCAGAGCCACCAGCCGCCGATCGTGCACGGACGCCGGATCAAGCTGCGCTACGCCCACCAGGGGGGGCGAAATCCGCCGATCATCGTCATCCATGGCAACCAGACCGAGCAGGTGCCGGACGCCTACCGGCGCTACCTCGTCAACGTCTATCGCAAGGCCTTCGACCTGGCCGGGACGCCGATCCGCGTCGCCTTTCGCGGCGAGGAGAATCCGTTTGCCGGCAAGCGCAACCCCTTGACGCCACGACAGGTACGCAAACGCAAACGCCTCATCCAGCGCAACAAGCGGTAGACTTGCGCATATATGGTGCGGCGGCCGTCCAAGAGGCAATGGGTTCGAATTCTTGCGGCACTGGTCATCGGTTTCGCCCTGTACGCGGCGGCCGGATTCTGGGGCGCACCGTGGCTGCTGCGCACGCTCATCGTCGATCACTCGCGCAAGAACCTCGGGCTGCAGGCGAGCGTCGGCGAGATCCGCTTCAACCCGTTCCTCTTTCAGCTGCGTGTCGCGGATTTCGCGCTGTCGGAGCCATCCGGCGGGAAACTCCTCGGCTTTGAGCGGTTGTTCGTCGACTTTCGACCCGGCGCCTCGCTCTGGCGGCGCGAGTACACCTTCCGGGAGATCGACCTCGTTGCGCCGGTCATCGATGCGCTCGTCGATCGTCAAGGCAAGCTGAACCTTGCGCAGCTCCTGCCCAAGTCACCGGCCGTGAAGCCGGCGTCGAAGCCGGCGCCGCTGCCGCGGATCCGGGTCGCGGTGCTGCATGTGGCGACGGCGTCCCTGCGCTACGAGGATCGCGCCCATCCGGGCGATTTCTCGCTGCTGATCTCGCCGGCGGACCTCGAACTGCACAACTTCACGACCGGCGCGGCTGGAGGCCGTTTCTCCCTGACGGCGAGCACGGCACTCGGCGAGCACATCGACTGGCATGGTCAGGCCTCGCTGCAGCCGCTCGCCTCGCACGGCGAGATCCGGATCAGCGCGCTGCGGGCGCGCACCATTGAGGCGTTGCTGCGCGATCGACTCGCACGCCGACTGCCTCTGGCGCTGACCGCGGGCCGGCTCGGCTTCGATGTGCGGTACCGTTTCGACGCGAGACCGACCCCGCAACTGCGCCTGGACGGAGGCAGCATCGTTGGCCAGGGACTGGCGATCGCGCCGGCAGGGACGAGCGAGGAGTGGATCCGCCTGCCGACGCTTGCCGTCAGCGGCGCCTCGCTCGACCTGGACGCGCGGCAGGTGCACGTCGATCGCGTGGCACTGACCGGGCTGTACGTCGACGCGTGGATGGGCGCCCGGCGCAAATTGAACTTGGATCGACTTCTCGGCCCGACGCCGCAGCGCCCGGCAACGCCACGCTGGCGCGTCGAACTCACCAAGATCGCGATTCGCAATGCGCGACTGTCGGCGCAAGACCGGGGCATCCGGCCGGCGGCGAAATTTCTGCTCGCACCGCTGTCGCTCGACGTGGATGGGGCGAGCCTCGATCTGGCTCGTCCGATACGCGTCGCACTCTCAACGGGCGTGAACGGCGCGGGCCGCTTTGCGGCGCGCGGCGAGGTCGTGCCCTCGCCGTTGTCGGCGAATTTGAAGATTGTGGCGAGCCGCCTCGATCTGCGCGCGCTACAGCCGTACATCGCGCAAGCCACCTTGCTCACGCTCGAGCGCGGTCTGCTCGGCGCCTCGTTGAACCTTCGTCTGCGGCACGCCGGGCCGACGCTGCGGATTTCCGGGCAGCTGAATGTCGACCGTCTACGCACGATCGACGATGACCTGCACCGGGATTTGGTCGACTGGCGGGCGCTCGAGGTGCGCGGTCTGAGATTCCAGCTGCACCCGGCGAGGTTGCGGATCGCTCGCATCGTTGCCGTCCGACCCTACGCCCGCGTGATCGTCGAGCCGAATCACAATCTGAACGTGAAGCGCATTCTCATGGCGCCGACACCCCGGCTTGCCGCGCGCCGGCGCCGGGCGGTGGCGGCAAGACGCGCGAGCGGGCGGCATGCGCCACGCGCCATGCGGGTCACGATCGGTCGGGTGACAGTGCTCGACGGACAGGCGAATTTTTCGGATCTGTCGATCACGCCGAATTTCTCGGCCGGTATCGACAAGCTCTCCGGCAACTTGCGCGCACTGGATTCGGCGCCGGGGTCGCGTGCGATCGTCGATCTACACGGTGAGGTTGGGCCGTATGCGCCGGTGAAGATCAAGGGCACCGTGAACTTGTTCGGTCCGGCGCTCTACACGGACCTGGCGATGAGCTTTCGCAACATGGATTTGACGATCTTCAATCCGTATTCCGGCAAGTTCGCCGGCTATGACATCACCAAAGGCAAGCTCACCACCGATCTGCATTACCTCGTGCAGAACGGCAAGCTCAAAGCCAGCCACCACGTGGTCATCGACCAGCTCGAATTCGGCGCAAAGACCCACAGCAAGGATGCGATCTCGTTGCCGATCAAGCTCGCCGTGGCGCTGCTGAAGGATCGTCATGGCGTCATCGACGTGAACCTTCCGGTCAGCGGTTCGCTCAATGACCCGAAATTTCGCCTTGCGCCGCTGATCTGGCAGGTGTTGGTGAATTTGCTGGAAAAAGCCGTCACGGCACCGTTCAAGCTGCTCGGTGCGCTGTTCGGCGCGGGTCCGCAGATCCAATTCGCCGACTTCCCGCCCGGCTCGGCCGCGCTCGATGCGACCGATCTGGCGCACATGCGCACGGTCGCCAAGGCGCTGCATGCGCGTCCGCAACTGAAGGTCGACGTGCCGATCGCACCGTTGGCCGCGCTCGATGCACCGGCGCTCGCCGAGGCGAAATTCGAGGCGCAAATCGCCGAACAAATGCTCGGCCGCCGCATAAAGCCGCGGCACGTGGTGCCCGCCGGAACGGCGCCGTCCGCCGGCGCCGTAGTGGCGTCGAATTCGGCGATGGCGAGTTTCGAGGCCCTCGATGCGCGTTCGCAGCTCGCGGTGTTGAGCGGCTTGTACCGCACGCATTGGCATGCGGCTCCCGTCTACCCGCAGACCACACCGCCGCCGAAGACGGCCGCGGCCGCGCAAGCGGCCAAGATCACCTACCTGGAGGCACGGCTGAAGAGCCGGATCCAGATCGGCCCGGGCGATCTGAAGGAACTCGCCGAGCAGCGCGCGCTTGCGCTCGAGAAGGCCTTGCTCGCCGGCACGGGCATCGACCCAGCGCGGGTTTTCCTGGTGATCAACGGCAAGGTCACCGCGCATCAAGGAGCGGTGCGTCTGCGGCTGTCCCTGCGTTGAGGGTGCTCGGGCTGCGGGAACATTTTGCGCGCGGCGCCGTCCAAAAGGCAGAGTAATCGGCGATGCGCAGAGGAGGCGAACCATGAAGCTCATCACAGGTTGGCAGGCTGCGGTGCTCGCGGTCGCTTGCGCCGCCGCGGCGGCGGGCAGCGCGAAAGCGGCGACGGTCCCGGTACCTGCGCCCCAGGCGCAGATCCCGTTTGCGAACCATCACGGCATTTACGATTGGGATGTCATCAACGACCGGACGCTGCTCATCCAGAGCGAGGGCGGTACCTGGTACAAGGCGACCTTGATGAGTCCGTGCTTCAATCTGCCGTTTGCGGAACGGATTGGTTTCAAGAGCAATCCGGACGGCAGCTTCGACCGCTTCAGTGCGATCCAGGTGCGCGATCAACGCTGCCCGCTGACTTCGCTCGTGGTCACGACGGCGCCTGGCGCGAAGCACAAGCCGAAGCAGAAGCCGAAACCGCCGAAGCACAGCTGAGCTTGCGGCGCTCGTTTCACGCTTGCGGCTCCTCGACCGTGGCGCGGATCCGGCCGCGGCCGAGGCGCGCCTCGATCCGCGTCCCCGGCGGGGCGTCCGCCGCATCGCGCAGGATCGCGCCCTGATCGTTGGAAACGATCGCGTAGCCGCGCTCCAGGGTTGCGAGCGGGCTGACCGCGTTGAGGGTGCGTACGAGCGGCAACAAGCGCTCGCTCGCCTGTCGCAGCTGCTGCAGCTGCGCCGCCCGCAGGCGTGAGAGCAGTTCATTGTGGTGCGCCGCGGCCTCGCGAACGCGCACCGCGGGGCTAAGGCCCCACAGCCGGCCGCGGTTATCGGCGAGATCCGCGCGCAGTTCGGCGAGCCGTTGGCGTACGGCGCGCGGCAGGCGCTGTTCGAGTTCGTCGAGACGCTGCATCTGCTCGGCAAGCCGTGCCGCGGGGCCTGCCTGCGTGGTCCGGCCGGCGAGCCAGAGGAGCTGCTCGCGGGCATCGCGCAGGCAGCGCTGCATGCCCTGGCGCAGCCGGCTCGCGAACTGGCGAAAGGCCTTCGACCATTCCTCGGCGTCCGGGACGACGATCTCGGCCGCCGCAGACGGGGTCGGTGCGCGTACGTCCGCCGCGAAATCGGCGATCGTGAAATCCACTTCGTGGCCGACACCGCTGACGATCGGGATCGGCGAGGCGACGATCGCATGGGCGAGGGCCTCGTCGTTGAACGCCCAGAGGTCTTCGAGCGAGCCGCCGCCGCGGGCGAGTATCAGGACATCGCACTCGGCGCGGCTGGCGGCAAGGCGCAGCGCCTCGACGATCGCGCCGGCGGCCTGGGCGCCCTGGACCGGCACGGGGTAGAGGATGACGGCAGCGGCCGGGAAGCGGCGTGCCAGGACGTGCAGTATGTCGCGAATCGCCGCGCCCGTCGGCGAGGTGATGATGCCGATTCGGCGCGGCAGCCGTGGCAGCGGACGTTTGCGTCCGGCATCGAACAGCCCCTGCGCCGTCAGGCGGGCCGCGAGTTCCTCGAATTGGCGCTTCAAGGCGCCGATTCCGGCGTCCTCGATGTGTTCGATGAGCAGTTGGTACTCGCCGCGCGGTTCGTAGAGGCCGACGCGGGCACGAACGAGCACCTTTTGGCCGTCGCTGGGGGCAAACCCGACCTGGGAATTGCGCGTGCGGAACATGGCGCAACGGACCTGCGCGGCCGAGTCCTTCAGGGAGAAATACCAGTGCCCGGAGCTCGGGCGTGCGAAGTTGGAGATCTCTCCTTCGAGCCAAAGCAGGCCGAGGCCCCGTTCGAGAACCGCTCGGGCCTCGCGGTTCAGCCGCGAGACGGTATAGACGTCGCGGTCGCGGCGCGGATCCATTTCCGCATCATACCGTGGTTTACCGGCCTGCGGACGCTAGGGTAGAATGCGCCGCCTCTCCAGCAATCCGACGTGAACGCGGTACCTATGCGTATTCTCGAAGAGGCACTGACTTTCGACGATGTCCTGCTCGTGCCGGCGTACTCCGAAGTGCTGCCGCGCGAAGTCTCCCTTTCCAGCCAACTGACCCGCCAAATCCGTCTGAACCTGCCGATCGTCTCGGCGGCCATGGACACCGTCACCGAGGCGCGCCTCGCCATCACGATCGCGCAAGAGGGCGGGATCGGCATCATCCACAAGAACATGCCGATCGAGGAACAGGCCCGTCAGGTGCGCCGTGTGAAGAAGTTCGAGAGCGGTGTGATCAGCGATCCGATCAGCGTCGACCCCGACATGACGATTCGCGAGGTGCTGGCGCTGACGCGGTCGAAGAACATCTCCGGAGTGCCGGTCGTGCGTGGCAAGAAGGTGGTCGGCATCGTCACGCATCGGGACCTGCGCTTCGAGACGAAGCTCGACGCGCCGGTATCCTCCGTGATGACCCCGCAGTCACGTCTGGTCACGGTGCGGGAGAACGCGCCGAAGGAGGAGGTGCTGTTGTTGCTGCACAAGCATCGCATCGAGAAGGTGCTGGTGGTCGATGACGAGCACGTGCTCAAGGGAATGATCACCGTCAAGGATTTCCAGAAGGCGACCGAATTCCCGAGCGCCTGCAAAGATTCGAGCGGCCGGCTGCGCGTCGGCGCTGCGGTCGGCACCGCGCCGGACACGCTCGAGCGGGTCGGCGCATTGCACGAAGCGGGCGTCGACGTCATCGTGGTCGACACCTCGCACGGCCATTCGCGCGGCGTACTCGACATGGTCGAGCGCATCAAGGCGAAGTTCGGCGAACTGCAGATCATCGGCGGCAATATCGTCACCGCCGAGGCCGCGCTCGACCTGGTCAAGCGCGGCGCCGACGCCGTCAAGGTCGGCATCGGCCCGGGTTCGATCTGCACCACGCGCGTCGTCGCCGGCGTCGGCGTGCCACAGATCAGCGCCATCGCGCGGGTCGCCGCCGCGCTCGAGGGGTCCGGCGTGCCGGTGATCGGCGACGGCGGCATCCGCTATTCCGGCGACGTCGCCAAGGCGCTCGCCGCCGGGGCCCACACGGTGATGATCGGCGGCCTGTTCGCCGGTACCGAGGAATCCCCGGGCGAGGTCGAGCTGTACCAGGGCGCCTCCTACAAATCCTACCGCGGCATGGGTTCGATCGGCGCAATGGCACAAACCCACGGCTCGAGCGACCGGTATTTCCAGGACACGACTTCTGAACTCGAGAAACTCGTGCCCGAGGGCATCGAGGGCCGGGTCGCCTACCGCGGCAGCCTGGTCGCGATCCTGCACCAGCTCGCCGGCGGCCTGCGCGCCGCGATGGGCTACACGGGCAGCAACAGCGTCGAGGAGATGCGCAGCCGCCCGCAGTTCGTGCGCATCACCAGCGCCGGCGTGCGGGAAAGTCACGTGCACGATGTGACGATCACCAAAGAAGCGCCGAACTACCGGATCGGCTGATGACCGACATCCATGCCGAACGCATCCTGATCCTCGATTTCGGTTCGCAGTACACGCAGTTGATTGCGCGGCGTGTGCGCGAAATCGGCGTGTATTGCGAGATCCGTCCCTGGGACCTCGATCCTGAGGAAATCCGCCGGTGCCGGGCCAAGGCGATCATCCTCTCCGGCGGGCCGGAGTCGGTCTATGAGGCGATGGGACCTGCGGCGCCAGCCGAGGTCTTTTCCTATGGGGTGCCGGTGCTCGGCATTTGTTACGGCATGCAGACGATGGCCGCGCAGCTCGGCGGGCGGGTCGAATCCTCCAGTCATCGTGAATTCGGTTATGCGCAGCTGCGCCCCGAGCCCGGATCCCGGCTGTTCGACGGTCTCGAGGATGCCCGCGATGAGCGCGGCGCAAGGCTGCTCGATGTCTGGATGAGCCACGGCGATCGGGTGGTTGAAGCGCCGCCCGGGTTTCGCGCGATCGCCGCCAGCGACAACGCACCGCTCGCGGCGATGGCGGATGAGTCACGCCGCCTATACGGGCTGCAATTCCATCCCGAGGTCACGCACACCTTGCAAGGTGGCGAGATCCTGCGGCGTTTCGTGCGCGAAATCGCCGGTTGTGCCGCGAGCTGGTCGACGCCGTCGATCCTGGAGGACGGCATCGCGCGCGTGCGTGCCCAGGTCGGGTCTGGCCGGGTTCTGCTTGGCCTGTCGGGCGGGGTGGATTCCTCGGTGCTGGCGGCGTTGCTGCATCGGGCGATTGGCGATCAATTGACCGCGGTCTTCGTCGACCATGGCCTGTTGCGGCTCGGCGAGGCCGATCAAGTCATGGCGACCTTCGCCGCACACATGGGAATCCGCGTGATCCGTGTCGATGCCGAGGAGCGCTTCCTTGCCGCACTCGCCGGCGAGACCGACCCGGAAACCAAGCGCAAGATCATCGGCCGTGTGTTCGTCGAGGTCTTCGAGGAGGAGGCGGCGAAGCTGAGCGGCGTCGAATGGCTCGCCCAGGGGACGATTTATCCGGACGTGATCGAATCGGCTGGCGCGAAGACCGGCAAGGCCCATGTGATCAAGTCGCATCACAATGTCGGCGGCCTGCCCGAGCGGATGAAGCTGAAGTTGCTCGAGCCGCTGCGCGAACTGTTCAAGGATGAGGTGCGAAGGCTCGGCGTCGAACTCGAGCTGCCCGCGGAGATGGTTTACCGACATCCGTTCCCGGGTCCCGGGCTCGGCGTGCGCATCCTCGGCGAGATTCGCAAGCCGCATGCGGATCTGCTGCGCCGTGCGGACGCGATCTTCATCGAGGAGTTGCGCCGCAACGACCTGTACGACAAGGTCAGTCAGGCGTTCGCGGTGTTCCTGCCGGTGCGCTCGGTGGGCGTGATGGGCGACGGACGGCGCTACGACTACGTGATCGCGTTGCGCGCGGTGGAAACCATCGACTTCATGACCGCGCGCTGGGCGCGGCTGCCCTACGATTTCCTTGACCGTGTCGTGCACCGGATCATCAACGAAGTGCGCGGCATATCGCGGGTGGTCTACGATATTTCCGGCAAGCCGCCGGCAACGATCGAGTGGGAGTGAGGGGGCTGCC
>JABEVI010000049.1 GCA_013044085.1 Steroidobacteraceae bacterium | reverse complement strand
CGGGACGCTTGGCCGCTGCCGCCTTGCGCGGCGATTCCTTGCCGGCTGCATGCAGGGCGGTCGAGAAGTCCCCGGCCTTGCCGGGGCCCGGGCCGGCGCCAAGGGCGCCGGACGCGGCCCCAAGCGCGGGCGCAAGCGCCTGTGCCGGTGGTGTTGGTGATGCTGCGATTGAAGCGGAAAAGACGGGAATGGATGCGTTCATGCCCTGCGAGTTGCAAGGCACATGCCAAACAAGCTTGCCTTCGATCAGTAGCCCGGCGAGTCGCCGCGTGCGCCGAGCGCAAGGCGCATCGCCGCCTCGTCGCTGTCACGCTGCTCGCGCTGCTCGTCCACCCTGCGCTCTTCATCGCGAAAGCGCGCGATGGCGCGGCTCAAGGACTCCGCTTCGACGCGCTTCGCGCTCCATTGCGCGCGCCGAGTTTCGTATTCGGCGCGGGCGAGGCCGAGATTCTGTGTCTGCAGGCGCAGCGCATCGCCGAGGCGATCGAGAAACGAACGGTAATTTTGCAGACTGACCGCGTCCGTCGATCCGGCGGACTGCGCCGACTGGCGCGCGTACTCATCGCGGTAGCTGCGCAGCTGCTCCATCTGCCGCTCCATGTCGCGCACCTTGCCCTCGGCTTCGGCCATCGCCCGGCTCAGCGCCGTCGCCGAGTTCGCGGCAATCTCCTGGATCGGTTCGAATCGCTTGGATTTCATGGTCTGCCCCGGACTATCGGACTGGAACGTGCGGCGGCGCCGCGAACTGCGTCACGAGATTCTGCAAATCCGCTTGGCTGCGCTCGATCCCGACCGGGTCGTACATGTCCTGACGCAGGAATTCGAGAATCCTCGGCCACTGCTCGATCGCGAGGTCGACGCGCGGATCCGCACCGCGGCGATAGGCGCCGACCGCGATGAGGTCACGATTCTGCTGGTAGGTCGAGTAGAGCTGCTTGAACTTGATCGCCAGGTCGAGCTGCTCGCGGGTCGAAATCTGGTGCATCGCGCGGCTGATCGAGGCCTCGACGTCGATCGCCGGGTACAAGCCGCTCTCGGCGAGGCGCCGCGAGAGCACGATGTGCCCGTCGAGGATCGCGCGTGCCGCGTCGGCGATGGGATCGTTCTGATCGTCACCCTCGACGAGCACGGTGTAGAAGGCCGTGATCGAGCCCTCGCCACGATCGCTGTTGCCGGCGCGCTCCACGAGTTGCGGCAGCCTTGCGAACACCGACGGTGGGTATCCCTTGGTCGCCGGCGGCTCGCCAATCGCGAGCGCGATTTCGCGCTGCGCCTGTGCGAAGCGGGTCAGCGAGTCGAGGAGCAGCAGCACCTTGAGTCCGCGATCTCGAAAATACTCGGCGATCGCGGTCGCGAGCCATGCGCCGTGCAGGCGCATCAGCGGCGGGTTGTCGGCCGGTGTCGCAACCACGACCGCCCGACGCATACCGTCGGGTCCGAGCGTGTTGCTGACGAAGTCCTGGACCTCGCGCCCGCGTTCGCCGATCAGGCCGACCACCGTCACGTCCGCCTTCGTGTAGCGCGTCATCATGCCGAGCAGCACCGATTTTCCGACGCCGGATCCGGCGAACAAGCCGATGCGTTGGCCGCCGCCGACCGTCATGAGCGAATTGATCGAGCGGATGCCGACGTCGAGCGGCTCACGGATTGCACGCCGCATCAAGGGATTCAACAGCTCTCTGGCGAGTGGCAAACGCTCCGTGCAGCGCAACTCGCCAAGACCGTCGAGCGGTCGGCCGGCGCCATCGAGCACCCGCCCTAGAAGCCCATCACCGACCGGGATGGCGGCGACGCTGCGCGTCGGGATCACGCGTGCGCCGGGCATCAGGCCGCGGATATCGCCGGTCGGCATCAGGAATAATTTATCCCCGGAGAAGCCGACCACCTCGGCCTCGACCTGCTTGCCGTCCGCGGTGTCGACGAGACAGCGGCCGCCGACTGCGGCTTCGCAGCCGACTGCCTCGAGCGTCATCCCCACCATACGATTCAGGCTGCCTTCGACGACGATCTCGCTGAACTCACCGAACCGGCCGCGTGCCTGGGCGAGAAATTTCGCCCATTCCCGGGGTCGCGGTCGGTCGGCCGGTGCAAGGCTCATGGGACGACCTGCCGCGCGCTCGCCGGCTCACGCTCAGTGCCGAGCAGTTCGCTCAGGATCGCACCGATGCGCTTTTCGAGGCGCGCATCGATCCGCGAAGACGAGGTCACCACCTGACATCCGCCGCGCGCCATGACCGGGTCCTCGACGATCGACCACGCCCGCTCGCTCTCGGTGGGCGCAAGGTGCCCACGCACCACCGCGGCATCCTCCGGATGCAGATGCACCCGTACATCGCGCGCCGCAACCGGCAGGGCCGCGATCGCGTCGCGGATGATGCCGATGATCTGGGTCGGATCCGTCTTCAGTTCGCGGCGGACGATCTGCCGCGCAAGCGCGATCGACAGTGCCAGCAATTCCTGCTCGACGTCCTGATCGAGCGCCTCGAAAGGCTTCGCCAGATCGTAGAACATGCCTTCGAGCCTTTGCACCTGCGCACGTACCTCGGCGCGGCCGGCTTCACGGCCCTCGGCGAGGCCCTGTTCGAAGGCCTCTTGGTACGCCTCGGCCTGCAGATCGGCCAAGCCCGCCGCAGTCGCCATCGGTTTGCGGGTCTCGGCCATCTGCGGCGGAGCCCAGGCCCTGGCCTCGCCCGCCACGGGGGTTCGCGGCGGCTCAGACATATTCGCCCGCATCCTTGCCGCCGAGACTGATCGTCCCCTCTTCGGCGAGGCGCTGCGCGATCGCGACGATCTCCTTCTGCGCCGCCTCGACCTCGACGAGCTTGACCGGGCCGCGCGCCTCCATGTCGTCGCGCAGAATCTCGGCCGCCCGCTTCGACATGTTGCGCATGATCTTCTCCTGGACCTCCGGCTCGGCGCCGCGCAGCGCAAGCGCCAGCGTGTCCGAGCCCACTTCACGCAACATCGTCTGGATGCCCCGATCCTCGATGTTCAGGAGATTGTCGAAGACGAACAACAGATCCTTGATCTGCTGATGCACCTCGCCGTCGGCCTGCTCGATCTTGCCGAGTTCCTCGCCGCTGCGATCCTTCGGCATCGCGTTCAAGATGTCGGCGACCGTGCGCGCACCGCCAATCTGACGCATGGGGGTTTGTGGCGCGATGTTCGCCTGCTTTTCCACGAGATGGTCGAGTTCGCTCAGCGCCGATTGCGGCACTTCGCCGAGCGAGGCGATGCGCATCAATACCTCGGTGCGCATCGCCTCCGGCAGCAACGGCAGAATCGCGGCCGACTGTTCGGCCTCCAGGTGGGCGAGCACGATCGCTCCGATCTGCGGGTGCTCGGCGCCGATGATCTGCGCGACCGCCTTGGCCTCCATCCACTTGAGCGCCTCGATACCCTGGCCCTGGTCGCCGCTCGCAACGCGATCGACCAGCATGTCCGCCTTCTGCTTGCCGACGGCCTGTGTCAGCACCCGGCGCACGTAGTCCGTCGAACCGGCCGCCACGTCCGCTTTGCGGTCGACGATGCCGATGAACTTGTCGAGCACCTTGGTCATTTGATCGCGGGTGATCTCCTTGATACCGGCCATCGCGAGACCCAGCTTTTGCACCTCGCGGGCGTCGAGTTGCTTCATGAGGTTCGCGGCGTCCTGCTCGCCGAGACTCATCAGCAAAATCGCTGCCCGCTGCGTGCCCTCGAGCTCGTCCGTCTTGTCAGCCATCGGCGACCCATTCCTTGACGACCTGGGCGGCCTTCTTCGGATCCTGGATCACGAGGGACCGGGCGGCGGCGATTTGTTGCTCGAAACTCGGGGCGAGCTTGATCGCCGTGCCTTCGGCCTGCGAACTCAAGCTCAGCTTGTCATGTCCGAGCTCGCCGCCGACGCGGCGCAGCGGCGCTGCGGTCAGGGACTTCATCAACGGTCGCAGCACGATGAACGCCACCAACAGCACCAGGGCGACGCCCACGATCTGCTTGGCGAGTTGCAACACCCACGGTCGCTCCCATAACGGCAGGGGCGCGATCGGCGGCAGGGGCGCGTCCGTCTTGAAAGGCTGGTTGATCACGCTGATCTGATCGCCGCGGCTCTTCTGCAGACCGATCGCATCGCTCACGAGCTGGGTGAAGCGTGCGATATCCTGCTTCGTCATCGGTGTCGAGGTGAGCTTGCCGTTCGGACCGGTCTTCTGCCAGTTATCGAGCACGACACCGACGCTCAGGCGTTTGACGACACCGAGCGGCTGCTTCGTGTAGGAAAGCGTGCGGTCGATCTCGTAATTGCGGATGCTGCTCTTCGAGCTCGAGACCGGCGTCGCGGGCGCGGCGCTCGCCGCGGCG
>JABEVI010000239.1 GCA_013044085.1 Steroidobacteraceae bacterium | reverse complement strand
TCTGGAAATTCACGCTCCTATCGATCCAGGGTGCCTGGGTGAGGCGATGTTGCGAATCGCTCGCGATAGCCGCCTTGCTCGGCGCGCTCGCATTTCGGCCGGCCTGGGCGGACCTGCCCTCCGACGTCGGCCGCCATCCGACCGTCGCCGTGCTGCCATCACCCCCCTCGAAGCACTGGGTCTGGGTCAATGACTTCGTCTTCGCCCACATGGCCGATGGCCAGGCGCACCTGATCGACGGCGACACGGGACGCTATCTCGGCACCTTGAGCACCGGCTACAGCTACGCACATCTCCTGCTGTCGAAAAACCGCAGGCTCATCTATTCGCCGGAGACCTATTTCTCGCGCGGCACGCGCGGCAAGCGCACCGACGTCGTGACCTTGTACGACGCGCGCACGCTCGATGTGGTCGGTGAGATCAAGATTCCGCCGAAACGCGCCTCGAACATGCCCGTCATGGGCGATGCGACGCTCACCGACGATGGCCGCTTTCTGCTGATCTACGACTTCACCCCCGCGCAGAGCATCTCCGTGGTCGATATGCGCACGAGGAAGTTCGTGCGCGAAGTGCCGATACCCGGCTGCGCGCTCGCGTTTGCCTCCGGCCCGCGTTCCTTCTTCTCGGTGTGCGGGGACGGCTCGCTGATGCTCGTGAATCTCGACGCACACGGGCACGCACGGGTCCGTCACACCGACTCGATGCTGCCGATGGGCGCCGACCCGGTGACCGAGAAGCCGGTGCGCGTCGGCGATACGTGGTATTTCGTGACGTTCGACGGACTCATCGTGCCGCTCGACGTATCAGGGCAGCGGGCGAGCGTGAAGCCCGCCTGGTCGCTGACCTCGGCGGCCGAACGCGCGCAAGGATGGCGGCCGGGCGGGCTGCAACAACTCGCCGTCGACGCACGGCGCGATCTGTTGTACGCAATCATGCATCAGGGCGGTCTTGCCACGCACAAGGATCCGGGCAGAAGCGTCTGGGTCTACGATCTGGCAACCCATCGGCGCGTGCAACGCATCGAACTGAAGCACCTGGCGAGCTCGATCCAGGTCTCAAGGGACCGGGCGCCGCTTTTGTACTCGGTTTTCCTGGACAGTCCCGATCTCGACATCTACGACGCCACCTCAGGGCGCTTGCTTCGTACCGTGAAGAACATCGCGACGACACCGAGTTTACTGGTCACGCCATGAGGCCGCCGCCTTGCTCGACCCCACCATCGGCTACCTGATCGACTTCTGCGGTGCCGCGCTGCTGGCGGGCGCGGCCGGGCATAAATGGCGCCGCCTCGGCGATTTTTCCGAGTCCTTCGCCGCCTATCGGCTGATGCCCGCGGCCTGGGCGCACGGCTTGGCGCGCGTGATTCCGATCCTCGAGAGCGCTATCTGCGTCGCGCTCATCCTGCCGTGGGCGCATCGCGGCGGTGCCCTCGCGGCCGCCACCTTGCTCAGCATCTACGCCGTGGCGATCGCGCTCAATCTCGCCCGGGGCCGTCGTGAACTCGACTGTGGCTGCGCCGGGCCCGGACGGCGCCGCCCGATCGGCGCGTGGATGGTCTGGCGCAATCTGCTGTTCGCGGCGCTTCTCGCGATGGCGGCCTCGCCGTGGTCGTCGCGCCCGCTCACCGCCGCGGATCTGTTGACCATCACCGCAGGTCTGACGGTCATCGCACTGCTCGATGTCTCTATCGAACAGCTGGCGGCGGAGATCGCACCCAGGGGTCTCGCGATCCGGGGACGCGCATGACCGCGCTTGCGGTGTCGAATGCGACGCTCTGGGTCGTCGTCATCGTGCTGGCAATCGCACTGCTCGCCGTGGTGCGCCAGCTCGGTGTACTGCACGAACGCATCGCGCCGGTCGGCGCGCTGATGCTCGCCGGCGGACTGAAAATCGGCGAGAGCGCGCCACGCATGGAGGTTGAGGACATCGACGGACGCGCATGCGCCATCGGCGCCGCGCGCGCCGACGAACGCAGCACGCTGCTGGTGTTCGTCTCGCCGACCTGCCCGGTGTGCAAGGCATTGTTGCCGGTTCTGAAGTCGAGCCGTGGGGCCGAGGCCGGCTGGCTCGACATCGTGCTCGCGAGCGACGGCGAACTGGCCACGCAACGCGAGTTCGTGCGCGTTCAGCGGCTCGGAGATTTCCCCTACGTCGTCTCGGCGCCGCTCGGCATGGCCTACCAGGTGAGTCGACTGCCGTTCGCGGCCCTGATCGATGCCCAGGGGATACTGCGCGCGCGCGGCATCGTCAATTCCCGGGAGCACCTGGAGAGCCTTTTCGAGGCGAAGCGGCTCGGATTCGCGTCGATACAAAGCTATTTTGAGTCGGCGGCGGCGGAACGGGCCGCCTGATGTCCGGGCGGCGGTACAGGATGAGGAACGCACGATGAAATGGTTGGACGTTCTGGCGGAGAATTCCGCGCGAGGCCTCGCACGCCGCAGTTCACGCCGCAGCGTGCTCGCGGGCATCGGCTCGATGTTGCTGGGGGCGGCCTCCATCCCGTTGCTGCCGACGGCGCGGGGCGCCGAGGTGCGGCGGGATCCGAAGGGCGCGAACCCACACTGGAACGACCCGGCGTCCTGTGACTATTGGCGGCATTGCGCGATCGACGGCTACCTGTGCAGTTGCTGCGGAGGCTCGCAGACGACATGCCCCCCGGGTACGAGCATGTCCGCGATCACGTGGATCGGAACCTGCCACAATCCCGGAGACGGCAAGGACTACGTGGTCTCATACAACGATTGCTGCGGAAAAAGCTCCTGCGGGCGATGCTTTTGCAATCGTAACGAGGGCGACACGCCGATGTTCGAGTCCGGACATTCCAACGACTACAACTGGTGTTCCGGCAATTCGACCGCCAACATTCCCTATCACTGCTCGACGGCGCGAATCCTCGGCACCGTGGGCTGAGCGGCGATGAGGGCAATCACTTCGCTCGCGTTGCTCGGCCTCGCGGCGCTCGCGCACGCGGCTCCGACGTACCGGCCGCGGGTGAATTACCAGCTGAACTGTCAGGGCTGCCACCTCGCGGACGGATCGGGCGAGACCGGTCGTGTTCCGTCCCTGCGGCGCACGCTGGTTGCCTTCTCTTTGCTGCCGGCAGGCCGGAATTACGTGATCAGGGTCCCCGGAGTCTCCGAATCCTCACTGTCGGACGCCGACACCGCCTCCTTGCTCAACTGGATGGTGCATAAGCTGAGCGATGTGCCGGTCCCGCGCGGTTTCATCCCCTATACGCCGGCGGAGGTGACGCATTTTCGCCATCGCCCGCTCAACGATCTGGCCGCGACCCGGGCGCACTTGCTGCGCCTCATCGGCAATCAGGCGGTTTCACCGGCCCGCGCGATCGCCTCGCGCAACACCACCAGATCGCCGATGTGATTGGCGAGCAATAAAATGAGCTTCGCATTGAACTTGGCGCTCTGCTCCGCGCTGAGGTCGCGGTGCGCATCGATGAGCATCTCGTAGAAATCATCACCCGGCGAGAAATCCCGAATAGGGCGCTTCTCAGGGTCGTGAAAATTCGCGTTCAGGGTGAGCGGCATACCTCAAACCTCCCGGTCGTTGCAGGTCGCGCGCGCGAGCGCCGCGAGAATCCTGTCCAGATCGAAGCGCCGCCAACGGGCGGCCACGTGCTGGTCCGGCCGTGCGAGATACACGGCGCCATGATGGCCGTCATAACGATCGGCGGCAACGCCCTTGAAGTCGATGCGCACGCGGGCATTCGCGACGGCCCCGGACCGTCGTGCGAGGATCACGACCTCGATCGGGACCGGCTGGTGCCGCAGCACGGTGAAGGCATCGACGATGGAGCGTTCGATCGCGGCTGGCACATCGGCGAACAGCAGCAGCCGGAAGCCGCCGCCGAGTTCGTCGATGAGCCAGTGGCCGTCGTCGAGCGGGGCATCGGCCATCGGCGCGCCAGGACTCATGTCGCCGGCAAATGCTTCCACATCGGGGGTGTTCAGCGAGGAGTGCACGTACACCGCCGGCAGGGACAGGCGTCCCGAGTTGACCAGGCGCCGCGCGAAGGCGTGTCTCTCGGCCAGTTCGAGCACGGCGTCTCGAAAGATCCGGCTGATGCCGGACTTCGGCGTGATGAAATCGGTCGAACGGGTCGAGTTCAGGAGATTCTCGTCCGCGGCCGCCACCCGCTCCTCGTCGTAGGTGTCGAGGAGGCGCTCGGGCGCGAGCCCCGCAATCACGAGCTGCAACTTCCAGGCAAGGTTGTCCGCATCCTGGTAGCCTGAGTTCGCGCCGCGCGCGCCGAACGGCGAGACTTGGTGGGCGGCATCGCCAACGAACAACACCCGGCCGTGGCGAAACCTTGCCATTCGGCGGCATTGAAACGTATAGACGCTGACCCACTCGAGCTCGAACTCGCGATCATCGCCCAACATGGCCTTGATCCGCGGGATCACCCGTTCGGGCGCCTTCTCCGCTTCCGGATCGGCATCCCAGCCCAGCTGAAAATCGATGCGCCAGACGTTATCGGCCTGCCGGTGAAGCAGCACGGACTGGTTGGGATGAAATGGCGGGTCGAACCAGAACCAGCGCTCGGGCGGAAAATCGGCCTGCATGCGCACGTCGGCGATCAGGAAACGATCGCGGAACACCTTACCCTCGATGTCGAGGCCCATCATCCGCCGGATCGGGCTGCGTGCGCCATCCGCAACGATCAGCCACGCGGTCTCGAGTTCATAGATCCCGTCGGGGGTGTCGACCGTCAGCACGACCGGGTCGGAGGAGCCCGAAACCGCTATGACCCGGTTTTTCCAGCGAAGATCGACGCCGAGCGTGGCTGCACGCGCGCTCTGGTATTCCTCGAGATAGTATTGCTGCAGATTGACCATGCCGGGCCGCTTGTGGTCCGGCTCCGGCACCAGGTCGAAGCGATACACCTCGTGATCGCGGAAGAACGTGCGGCCAACGTTCCAGCTCACCCCTTTGGCGATCACCGCCTCACCGCAGCCGAGGCGGTCGAGAATTTCGAGCGAGCGCTTCGCATAACACAGGCCGCGCGAGCCGATCGAGACGGTATCATCCTCGTCGAGCAGCACGACCGGCAATCCCTTGAGACGACAGTCGATCGCCACCGCAAGTCCGACCGGACCGGCGCCGACCACGACGACCGGTCGGCGAAGACGCTGCACCGCGTCCAGATCAGGCGGCCGGAGATAGGCGAAATGCGGTTGTCGATAGCTCGAAGGCATCGGCTCAGGACCGTGGGGGGTTCAAGTTTCGAGATCCGCCCACATCTGCCGGTCCCGTTCCGCGGTCCAGATCCGCGGATCGCGATGCTGTGTCGCTTCGTCGTAGGCCCGCGAGACATCGAACGGCATGCAGTGCTCGAAAATCACCCATTGACCGTACTTGGGCCGTAACGCGGCCATGGCATCGCGGTGGATGTCACGCAGCGACCTGCCGGCACTCGCACCCGCCTTGACCAAAGCGTACAGATCGGTGACGAACGCACGCGTGCCGGCGAGCCCGGCCGACACTTGCGAAGATGTTTGCAGCGC
>JABEVI010000238.1 GCA_013044085.1 Steroidobacteraceae bacterium | reverse complement strand
CGGGCCCTGACGGTCGGATCGCCACGGATCTTCTACGGTGCGACCCTGTTCTACCTCGCCTTCGGACTGCTGAACGCGTTCGCGGTGCGTCGCCGGCTGGCGACCGCCTACGTCCAGTTGGTCCTGCAAGCCTCAGTCGACTTGGGCGCCCTGCTCTTGATCCTCTTTGCCTGCGGCGGGGTCATGAGCGGTTTGGGGTCGCTGTTCCTCGTCCCGGTCGGGGGCCTCGCGTTCCTGTTGCCCACCCGCAGCGCCCTGTTCCTCGCCGCGCTCACCGCACTGTCGATGCTCGCCCTGACGATCTGGCAGCAGCTGAGCGGCGGCACCGACCTCTCGGCCTACGCGACCGCGGGCGTGCTCGGCGCGGTGCTGTTCATCGTCGCTGCCGCCGCCAGCTTCGTCGAGAGCCGGATGCGCGAGAGCGAGGATCTCGTCCGGCAGAAGGACGTGGATCTGGCGAATCTCGCCGAATTATCGCAATACATCGTGCAACATCTGCGCGAGAGCCTCTTGGTGGTCGACGACGACGACAAAATCCGGCTGATCAACGAGTCCGCGGCGCAGATCCTCGGCGCTGAGCGCGCCGTGCCGAATGCGCTGGTCGGCGAAATCGCGCCGCGACTGCTGTACGGCTTGAGCACCTGGCGCACACACGAACGCCAGACCGACCCGCCCCCGAACTTCGTCGCGGCCGACGGCGCGCGGCTAATTCAGCCGCACTTCGCGCCCCTCGGCAGCCGCCCCGGCGGCCCGACACTCGTGTTCCTCGAAGATACCAGCGCGATGGCCGAGCGCGTGCAGCAAAGCAAGCTGGCGGCGCTCGGCCGCCTGTCGGCGAGCATCGCGCATGAAATACGCAATCCGGTCGGCGCCATGAGCCATGCCGGCCAATTGCTCGCCGAGAGCCCGCGACTGGACACCGAGGAGTTGCGCCTGACGACGATCATCCAGAGCAACGCCGAGCGCGTGAGCACGATCATCAACAACGTCCTGCAGCTGTCCCGGCGCGAGGCCACGAAGCCGGAGCGCCTGGCGCTCGCCGGCTGGCTGGAGGGCTTTCTCGCCGAGTTCATCGAGACCATGCAAATCCCGGCGCAGACGCTGCGCGTCACCGCGGCGCAGCCGGTGGCGGAGATGCACGGCGGGGCGCCGATCGAGGTGCGCTTCGACCCGAGCCATCTGCGCCAGGTCGCCTGGAACCTGTGCGACAACGCGCTGAAATACGGCGCCGACGGCGTCGACGTGCGCCTCGGGCGGCTTGCGCTGAACAACCGCCCGTTCCTCGAGATCGCCGACCGTGGACCGGGCATCGAGATCCAGGCGGTCGACCGGATCTTCGAGCCGTTCTTCACCGGCCGCAAAGGCGGCACCGGCCTCGGGCTGTTCATCGCCCGCGAACTGTGCCAGCTGAACCGCGCCGTGCTCCTCTACGAGCCGCGCCCCGGCGGCGGCAGCGTGTTTCGCATCGTGTTCGCCGATCCCCAGCGCTGGGAAGAGTAGCCGCGTCGCGCCCGCGGTTTACAATAGAGCCATGCCCCAGCCCCGCATCCTGATCGTCGACGATGAACCGGACCTGTGTGAACTGCTGACGATCACGCTGCAGCGGATGAAACTCGACTCGCGCAGCGTCGGCAGCGTCGCGGCCGCCCAACGGATTCTGAAGTCCGAACCCTTCGATTTGTGCCTGACCGACATGCGCCTGCCGGACGGCGACGGCTTGGGACTCGTCGAGTGGATGCAGAGCCACGCGCCGAGCATCCCGGTGGCGGTGATCACCGCCCACGGCAACATGGAAACCGCGGTACGCGCCCTCAAGCTCGGCGCGTTCGACTTCGTCTCGAAGCCGGTCGACCTCACGGTGCTGCGCAAGCTCGTCGGCAGCGCGCTGAAGCTGTCGGATCCGACCGATGGCGACACCGGCGTCTACGGCCCACGCCTGCTCGGCGCCTCGCGCTCGATCCAGAGCTTGCGCGAGCTGATCGCGCGGGTCGCGCGCAGCCAGGCACCGGTGCACATCTTCGGCGAGTCCGGGACGGGCAAGGAACTGGTCGCAAAGCTCATCCACGAGTCCGGGCCGCGCCGCGGCGCACCCTTCGTGCCCGTCAACTGCGGTGCGATCCCGACCGAGTTGATGGAGAGCGAACTGTTCGGCCACAAACGCGGCAGTTTCACCGGCGCCGTCGCCGACAAGAAGGGCCTGATCCCCGCGGCCGAGGGCGGCACGCTGTTCCTCGACGAGATCGCCGATCTCCCCCTGCACATGCAGGTCAAGCTGCTGCGCGTGATCCAGGAGAAGGCCGTGCGACCGGTCGGCGAACAGCAGGAAGTCGCCGTGGACGTGCGTGTGCTGTCCGCGACCCACAAAAATCTTGCCCAAGCGGTCGCCGAAGGCCGGTTTCGCGAGGACCTGTTCTATCGCGTGAACGTGATCGAAATGCGCGTCCCCTCGCTGCGCGAGCACCCGGAGGATGTCGAGGAACTCGCCGCATCGGTGCTGCGCCGGCT
>JABEVI010000237.1 GCA_013044085.1 Steroidobacteraceae bacterium | reverse complement strand
GGGTTGTCGTCGCGGCCGATCATGTCGCAGCCTCCATGTAGGGGTTCTTGTCGCCTTCCTTCCAGTTGCCACCGAGCCAGACGCGCCCGTTGTAGGAAATGCGGTAGGTGCCGCTGTTGCCCTTGACCACGCCATCGGGGAACGTGCTGCCACCTTCGCCGGACTCATCGCGTAACCGCTGGTATTCGCGGGATGCCGAAGGGAGGTCGGCAACGTTGACCGTCATCCTTCGTCCAATTCGTAGCGTCATCATGTGGTGGCCTCCGTTTCAGTGTGGAGGCAGTAAATCACAGGTCGATATCGCATGTCAACACCCATTGCGGAATAAATCGGTATTGCATCACGTCTCGGGTTTTGCTATGGTGCGCCAATGAAGTTCACCGACGCACTAGAATTCTACGGTAGCCGCAACAAGATCGCGAAAGCGCTCGGCTGTACGCGGCAGAACATCACTCGATGGCAATATGACGGGATTCCCCTCTTGCAGCAGTACCGGCTCGAGGAAATCACGCGAGGCAAGCTCAAGCGCGTAGAGCCGCCCATTGCCAAACGCAGCATAAAGGCGTAATCCAGACGAGATAGAAGCCATGGCGGACGTGAACCAAAACTGAGTTTCATTGTGCGCCGCGCCAATTACCGACGCAAAGGCTCCCGCAATGGATTTTATACACTCACCCCCTACCCCTGACAGTTCGCAGCCGCACATTGCCGACGAAGTGCGCGAGGAAATCATCAGCCGGTACTACGACCTGATGGTCGCCGCGGAGACGGTCGAGGCCGCTTCGTTTTGGTGGCAGCGGATGCGGGAGCAGATCGGCCGGCGGTCCGCGGAAAGGATCGAGCAGATGGAGATCGAACGAGGGCTTCGCTGAATGTACGCCAAGGTTTTTACCTCCCTTTGGGACGGTAGCCTCTACGGTCAACTTGAAGCCTCAGCGGTGCTGATGGCGTGTGTAACGCTGTGTAACGCTGACGGCGTTTTGGACATGACGCACGAGGCCATTGCGGGCCGAACCGGGTGGCCTCTTGAGTTCATCCGCAAGGGGATTGAACAGCTTGAGAAGGCCGATCCGCGCTCCA
The DNA here is from genome assembly GCA_013044085.1 of Steroidobacteraceae bacterium. Classification (GTDB taxonomy): domain Bacteria; phylum Pseudomonadota; class Gammaproteobacteria; order Steroidobacterales; family Steroidobacteraceae; genus Bog-1198. The sequence goes on along the minus strand of JABEVI010000237.1, from coordinate 2,067 downwards.
GAACCCCAGATGAGGACGGTCGCCGGTTCGTCAGATTGGACGAACATCGCGACTGGGGATGGCTGATCGTAAACTACGGAAAATATAGGGAACTCAAGGACGTAGACGCGGTGCGCGAGCAGAATCGGCGCCGTGTTCGGGCATTCAGGCAACGGAAAAACGGTGTAACGGTCGGTAACGCCGATGTAACGGATGTAACGCGGGGTAACGCTCCGTCACGCCATACAGATACAGATACAGATACAGAAGCAAATAAGAAAAAGACATCTCTGTCGAAGCGAAAAAAACCCTCCGCCCCATTCCCTCCCGACCTGACTCTCGATGACGCGATGCGCCAGCGGGTGTTCAAGCAATTCCCCGACGCCGATACCGAAGCGATGTTCGAGCAATTCCGCGATCACCACCTTGCGCACGCCAAGACGTCCGCGAACTGGTCAGCGTCGTGGGGAACCTGGATCGCGAACGCCGGAAAGTTCGGCTACCCAAAAAAACCCGGAGGCGACCTCGGATGGCGATAGAAACCACCACATGGGATTCCCTGCGGCTGCTCCGATCGCACGGCCAGAAGCCCGCGCTGCCGGTCATCGTCACGACGAAACCGGATCTGCCGCGCAGACTCTGGGGAGTTGGCTGCATGGTCATCGTGCACAAGGCCGGCGACGTCTTTCCGGTCAAACTGCTCGACGGCCTGGACGTGATCCTCGTCCTCGATCGCTGCGAGCTCGGCAACAGCGTCTTCCGCCTCGCAGACGCGAAAGGGGTGAAATTCGCGCGCCTTCAGGCCTGGTGCCACTGTGGGGCGCACCTGACCGTCGCGCCGATTCTTTGCGAGAGCTACTCGAGCGCGCCTGACTGGCTCACCGTCCATGCAGCGTAATTTCGCCGGCATTTTCGTCGAGGCGGATGCGCCCGAATTTCTCGAGGCCGATATCGAGCCGGCGCGCGAGGTCATCGACCTGAACACCCTGGACGTCAAAGGGCTGCTCGCCGACTACGAGCGGCGCCAGGCGATTTTCGACACGGCGCCATTCGATCCCGCGGGCGATGAGCTTCGCTTCTACCCGGACGGCTTCACGATTTGGTCCGGTTTCCCCGGAAACGGCAAAACCTCGCTTTTGCGCCAGTTTGCCTGCCACCTAATGCGCGCCGAAAAACGGGTGTTTATCGCTTCCCTCGAGGAAAACCCGATGGACGTGTTCTACCGGCTCGCCGCGGTCGCGCTCGGAACGCAGAACCCGACCGAGGACGGCCTGCAATGGTGCGTGGATCACTGGCACGACAAGCTGCGCCTGTGGTCATACCGTCGCGGGATCGCCGAGCACGCCAGATTGCTCGCGGTGATCCGGGTGCTCGCCCGCCAAGGCGTCACGCACGCGATCATCGACAGCCTCGCGCGCCTCGATGTGCACTCCGGCGACTGGGAAGCGCAGCGACTGTTCGGCAACTCCCTGGAAGCCACCGCCGCGATTGCGCATGTGCACGTTCACCTTGTCGCCCACCCGCGAAAACTCATGAATTCGGCGCAAGAGCCGGATCTGAACGACGTGGCCGGATCTGCGGATATCGGCAGGCTCGCCGACAACGTGCTCTTTGTCCGCAAAAAGCCGGAGGGCGCGGTCGTCGGGGATCTGTCGCCAATGCAGATACTGGTGCGCAAGCAGCGTTACCACACCGGTGCCTGCAACAGCATCGAGGGCTATTTCGACCGACGATCTAAGCAGTTCAAGCCGCATCTGCACGACATGGGGATCATCGAGTACCTACCTCCCGGCGCCTACGGTCGGCCGATGTATCCAGGTGCTCGCGCATGACCGGCCGGCGCACCACGGATCCGGAGGAGCTCAAGCGACGCAAGGATCGCATCCTCGAGCTTCGCCGCGCGGGATTGAGCTACACGGTCATCGCTCAGCGATTGGGCCTTTCTTGGACGACGATCAGAAAAATTGTGAGGGCAACCGATGAGCAAATCTGAGCGCATCGACCGCCTCGAGCGGCACTTCCAGACCCTCGCGCGCAACCAGCGGCGCGAGCTCGCCATGCACCGCGAGGTGCGAGAGCAGAACCGCT
>JABEVI010000236.1 GCA_013044085.1 Steroidobacteraceae bacterium | reverse complement strand
AGGTCCCGTGTCGCGCCTGCTGGTGGCCGCCGGCGATCGCGTGCACAAGGGCGAGGCGCTCGCGATCGTCGAATCGCCTGACTTCGCGGCGGCGATCGGCGCCTATCGCAAGGCGCTCGCCACCGCGCGCACCGCGCGCCGCCTCGCCCACATCGAGAAGGACCTGCTGCGCCATCACGGCATCTCCCGACGCGAGGAAGACGAGGCCCAGGCCGCCGCCATCGGTGCCGGGGCCGATCGCGACGCCGCCTTGCAGGCGCTGCTCGCCTTGAACGTCGACCCGGGCGTGATCGATGACATCCGCCGCGGACGCCCGGTGCCGAGCATCGCCGGCGTGATCCGCGCGCCGATCGCCGGCACGGTGGTCGAGCGGCTGATCGGTCCGGGGCAGCTTCTGAGCGCCGGCAGCACCGCCTGTTTCACGATCGCCGACCTCTCGCGCCTGTGGGTCAAGGCACAGGTATTCGGCGCGGACATCGATGGCGTGCACGCCGGCGACCTGGCCGAGATTCTCACCGGCGCCGGTCGCCGGCCGTTGCCCGGCACCGTCACCCATGTCGGCGCCGAGGTGGATGCGAACACCCGCGCGGTGCTCGCACGGGTGACGATCGACAATCCGCACGCAGCCCTCAGAAAGGGCATGTACGTGCGCGTGCGCATCCATCCACGACACCCAAGTCGCGGGCTGCTGATCCCCGTCTCGGCAGTCCTGCGGGATGACGAGAACCTGCCGTTCGTGTACGTCGCCGCGGCCGACGGCGGCTTCGCACGGCGGCACGTCACGCTCGGCACCCGCACCGCCGGCCGCTATCAGATCCGTGCCGGACTGCGCAGCGGCGAGCGCATCGTCGTCGACGGCGGCCTGTTCCTGCAATTCATTCAAAACCAATGAACGACGAGGCGCCGCCGAACACGACGCCGCGCGGGGCCGGTTCGATCATGAACCGGATCGTGGCCTCCTCGCTGCGACAGCGCCTGATCGTCGCGCTGATGACGCTGCTGCTCGTCGGCGCCGGCGTCTGGGCGTTGAAGCGCCTGCCGATGGACGCCTATCCGGACCTGTCGCCGCCGATGGTCGAGATCATCACGCAGTGGCCCGGACACGCCGCAGAAGAGGTCGAACGCCTGATCACCGTACCGATCGAGCGCGGCATGAACGGCATTGCGCGTACCGCCACCGTGCGCTCGATCTCGCTGTACGGCCTGTCCGACGTGACGATCACCTTCAAGGACGGCACCGACAACTATTTCGCCCGACAAAGGGTCTTCAATCGCCTCTCCGCGCTCGACCTGCCGAGCGGCGTGAGCCCCTCGATCTCACCGCTGTCGCCGCCCTCGGGTCTGATCTATCGCTACGTCCTGCAAAGTCCCGACCGCTCGCCGATGGAACTGAAGACCTTCGAGGACTGGGTCGTCGAGCCGCAATACCGTTCCGTTCCCGGTGTCGCCGACGATTCGGGCTTCGGCGGCGGCACGATGCAATACCAGGTGCTGCTCAACCCGACCAAGGTCGCGGCGATCGGCCTGTCGGTGCCACAGGTCGAGGCGGCCATCGCCGCCAACAACGGCAATTCCGGCGGCGGATTCTATTCCCAGGGCGGCCAGTTCTACTACGTGCGCGGCATGGGCCGCCTGAAGAGCACCAAGGACATCGGCAACGTCGTCGTCGCCGTCCACGACGGCACACCCGTGCTGGTCAAGGATCTCGGCCGCGTCGTCATCGGCATCGCGCCGCGTCTCGGCGAGTTCGGCTATGAGAAGCAGAACGACGCCGTGGAAGGCGTCATCCTGATGCGCACTGGCGAAAAGACCCAGAACGTCCTGAAGCGGGTCGAGGCGAAGACCCGGGAACTGAACGACGGCATCCTGCCCCCTGACGTCAAGGTGCATCCTTTCTACGACCTCAGCGACCTGATCGCGCGCACCACCCGGGTGGTCGAACGCAACCTCATCCGGGGCACGCTGCTGGTGCTCGTCGTGCTGGTGTTCTTCCTGTACGACGTGCGGGCCGGCCTGATCGTCGCGACCACGATCCCGCTCGCCCTGCTGTTCGCCTTCGTCTGCCTCGACGCGCAGAACGCCTCGGCGAACCTGCTGTCGATCGGCGCGGTGGATTTCGGCATCCTCGTCGACGGGGCGATCTTCATGGTGGAGAACATCTTCCGCCGGATCGCCGCGCGCCACGGCGGCGCGGTCGACGTCAAACAGATCATCATGGAGGCGGCCGCCGAGATCGACCGGCCGCTGTTCTACGCGGTCACGGTGATCATCGCCGGCTTCCTGCCGATCTACGTGCTCTCCGGACCCGCAGGCACGCTGTTCAAGCCGATGGCGGACACGATGATCTTCGCGCTCGCCGGATCCCTGATCGTGACGCTGACCTTGCTGCCCGTGCTCTGCTCGCTGCTGATGCGCAAGGGCGTGCGCGAGCGCCGCAACAAGGCCTTCGAGGCGATCCAGTCGGCCTACGTGAAGGGTCTGGACCGTTGTCTCGCGCGGCCGTGGCTGACGACCGGCGCATCGGCGCTGCTGCTGGCCGGATCGCTGCTGCTCGTGCCGCGCATCGGCGCCGAATTCATGCCGCACCTGGACGAAGGCGCCCTGTGGGTGCGTGCAACCATGCCGTACACGATCTCCTTCGACGAGGCGGCGAAAATCACACCGCAGATCCGCGCGGTCCTGAGTTCCTTCCCGCAGGTGACGACGGTCACCTCGGAACTCGGGCGCCCCGACGACGGCACCGACTCGACCGGATTCTTCAACGTCGAGTTCTTCGTGGGCCTGAAGCCGTACTCGCAGTGGCGCGGCCCGTACCGCGACAAGCCCGCCCTGATCGCGGCGATCGACGCAAAGTTGCGCCAATTCCCGGGCATCGTCTTCAACTACACGCAGCCGGCCGAGGACGCGGTCGACGAGGCCGAGACGGGCCTGAAGAGCGCGCTCGCGGTCAAGGTGTTCGGTCCGAAGCTGCAGATGCTGCAGGACAAGGGCAAGGCGATCAAGAAGGTCCTCGAGCACGT
>JABEVI010000048.1 GCA_013044085.1 Steroidobacteraceae bacterium | reverse complement strand
TACAGTTCGAGCGTATGTACGCCGGGTATTCCGAACGCGGTATCGATATCATTGGCGGCCAACGAATCGACGAGATACCGCCCCACAGTGATCGACATCAATTGGCCTTCGAGCTGCGCCCGCGCTTTGGAATGCGCTGTACGATGGTCAAAGTATGCAAGTCGGTTCCGGGGTATGCAAGATTGAGAGGGTGGCGAGGATGAGATTTTCCGCTTTGGTCGAACGAATAGCCGGCGAAGGCGCCGATGCCTGGCTCACGCACTATGAGGCGCGCCGTGCCCATGAGCGCGGCGAGGACGTGATACTTCTGAGCGTGGGCGATCCGGATTTCGATACGCCGGAGGTCGTGCGCGAGCGTGCGATCGAATGCATCCGCGCGGGCGACACACACTACACGCCGACCTCGGGGCGTCTGCCCTTGCGCGAGGCGATCGTCGCGCTGCACGCCGCACGCAGCGGCCAAACCGTGAGTCCCGACCAGGTGGTTCCGCTCTCCGGCGCGCAGAACGCGCTGTTCTCCTCGTCGCTGTGCCTCGCCGGACCCGGTGACGAGGTCATCTCCATCGAACCGATGTACCCGACCTATCCGGCGACGATCGAGGTGTCGGGAGCGCGCCTGGTGCGCGTGCCGGCGCCGCCGGGCAAGGGCTTCCGCATCGACCTGGAGGCGCTCGAACGGGCGATCACGGCGCGCACCCGCGCGATTTTCTTCGCGACACCAAGCAACCCGACGGGCGTGATCATGAGCGAGGCCGAGCTCGCGATCATCGGCGAACTCGCGCGCCGGCACTCGCTGTGGATCGTCGCCGACGAGGTGTACGCGGGGCTGGCGCCGGGCGGGCGTGTGCCGAGCCTCGCCGCGACGCTGCCGGACCGGGTCGTGACGATCGGCAGCCTGTCGAAATCGCACGCGATGACCGGCTGGCGTGCCGGCTGGGTGATCGGCCCGCGCGAATTCACCGTGCACATCGAGTCGCTGGTGATGTGCATGTTGTTCGGACTGCCCGGATTCATCCAGGAGGCGGCGATCACCGCGCTCGGAATCGCTCCGGCCGCCGAGTCTCAGATCCGCGAATACTGCCGCTCCCGCGGCGAATTCATGCGGCGCGAGTTGCGCGGGATCTCGCATCTGGACTGCTTCGTGCCGGAAGCCGGCATGTTCATGCTGCTCGACGTGCGCGCGACCGGGCTCTCCGGATACGAATTCATGCGTGGACTGTACGAAGCCGAGGCTGTCTCGGTGCTCGACGGCGGCGCGTTCGGGAGCCAGACGGGTGGCTTCGTCAGGGTGTGTTTCGCGGCCGAGGAGGACGTGCTGCGCGAGGCCTGCACGCGCATCCGCCGATTCGTGGTTTCGTTGCCCCCGGCCGCAACGCGGCGAGGGGGATCGACATGAGCGCGGCGGCCATGGACATGGGGATCATCGCGCGGGCGCCGGGCGGACCCGAGGTGCTCGAGTGGGCTTCGCTCGAGACCGGGCGTCCCGGTCGGGGCGAGGTGCTGATCGAGCAGCGCGCGGTCGGCGTGAATTTCATCGACACCTACTTTCGCAGCGGCCTGTATCCCTGGCCGTCGACGCCGTTGATTCCCGGAAGCGAGGCGGCGGGCATCGTTCAACAGATCGGTGCGGATGTCGACGGGTTCGTCGCGGGCGACCGGGTCGCCTACACGATGCCGCTCGGCGCCTACCGGCAACGTCGCGTGGTGCCGGCCGACCGTTTGGTGAAGATTGCCGACGGCGTGTCTTTCGAAACCGCCGCCTGCCTGATGCTTAAGGGACTGACCGCGCAGTTTCTGGTGACCTCATGTTTTGCGGTGCAGCCCGGCCAGATGGTGCTCGTGCATGCCGCGGCGGGCGGCGTCGGACTCCTGCTCGGTCAGTGGCTTGGGGTGCTCGGCGCGACGGCGATCGGTACGGTCGGCAGCGATGAGAAACTCGCGGTTGCCGCCGCCAGCGGGTACGCGCATGTCATCAACTACCGCAGCACCGATTTCGCGGCGCGCGTCGCCGAAATCACGGCGGGCAAGGGTTGCGACGTGGTCTACGACTCGGTCGGCAATGACACCTGGCGTGGATCGTTGAAGTCGCTCAAGCGCCGCGGAACCTTCGTGAATTTCGGGCAATCCTCGGGAATGATCGCCGACTTCAGGCTCGCCGATCTGGCGGCGGGCGGGTCGTTGTTCGCGAGTCGTCCGGTGCTCTTCGATTACATTGCCGGCCGTGAGGAGTTGCAGCGCCGCGCCGCGGATCTGTTCGCGCGGGTCGCCGCCGGCGACGTTCGTGCGCACGTCGGCCAGCGGGTCGCTTTGGCTGATGCGCGCGAGGCACACGCGGCGCTCGCAGCACGGCGTACGATCGGCGCGACCGTGCTGCTGCCGTTCAGCTGAGGGGCAATGCCGTCGACTCTTTGATCACGGTGACGGCGACCGACGAGTTGACGGACTGTACGCAGGGGATGCGTGACAGGTGGTCCAGATAGAACGCCTCGAAGGCTTTGATGTTCTTGGTGACGATTTTTAGCAGGAAATCCCACTCGCCGGTCAAGGTGTAGCATTCGAGCACCTCGCTGCGATCGCGGATCGCTTCCTCGAACGTGGCGATCGCGTCGCGGCCCGTGGTCGCGAGTTTCACGTGGGCGAAGATCGTCACGTCGAGGCCGAGGGCGCTGCGGTCGAGCAGCGCCACGCGGCGGCGGATCACCCCGGTTTGTTCGAGTTGCTGGATGCGGCGCCAGCAGGTCGTCGTCGACTGACGTAGGCGGGCCGCCACCTCCGCAGCCGACAGCGCCCCCTCGGTCTGCAGTATTCCGAGGAGCTTCAAGTCGAGCGCATCAAGCTCTTGTCGAGAAGAAATTTCCATTATTTATAATTTTACGGAATGGATATTTCAAATTATCGACCATGACATGATGAAAATCAACATTGTCACGCAATCAGACGTAAATTAGGGCGCATGCCAAGACCCTCGCGCCTGCACTTACCGCCGACACCGGCGCGGCCCGGCGAGACGCCGGATTTCAGTTATCTTCGCCTCTCGCCGGCCGGCGCCGTGCATCGACCCGATGTCAGCGCACGTGCTCGTGACCTGGGTTTTCTCGCGCTCGATCTGGTGCGGGTGCTCGATGATGCGCACGATGCGGTCGGCCCGTGGCATCCGCACCTGGACGCCGAGGAACTGCAGGTCGGGTTGCGGCACATGCTGCTCACGCGGATCTTCGATGAACGCATGCAGCGCACGCAGCGCGCCGGCAAGATCAGTTTCTACATGCGCAGCCTCGGTGAAGAGGCCGTCTCGGTCGCGCAGTGCATGGCGCTGCGTCCCGGTGACATGCTGTTCCCGTCCTATCGCAACCAGGGCCTGCATATCACGCGCGGCATGCCGCTCGTCGACATGATGTGTCAGCTGCTCTCCAATACGCGTGATATGTGCAAGGGGCGCCAATTGCCCGTCATGTACCACTCCGCGGCGCAACGACTGTTCTCGATCTCCGGCAATCTGGCGACCCAGTTTCCGCAGGCGGTCGGCTGGGCCATGGCGGCGGCGATCAAGGGCGAGGATCACCTCGCGGCGGGTTGGATCGGCGAGGGCAGCAGTGCCGAGGCGGACTTTCATCACGCGCTGTTGTTTGCCGCGGTCTATCAGGCGCCCGTGATCCTCAACGTCGTCAACAACCAGTGGGCGATCTCCACCTTCCAAGGCTACGCGGGCGGCGAGCAACGCTCCTTTGCCGCGCGTGGACCGGGCTACGGGATCGCCGGCATCCGCGTCGATGGCAACGACTTCCTGGCCGTGCATGCGGTCACGCTGTGGGCTGCCGAGCGGGCGCGCACGGGCGCGGGCCCGACCTTGATCGAGCTCGTGACCTACCGCGCGGCGGCGCATTCGACGAGCGACGATCCCTCCCGTTACAGGGCCAAGGACGATTACGCGCACTGGCCGCTCGGCGATCCGATCGAACGGCTCAAGCAATATTTGATCAAGCACGGCGGCTGGTCGGAGGAGAAGCATCGCGCCCTGGGCGAAGAACTCGAGGCGCTGGTCGTCGCGAGCTGGAAGGAGGCGGTGATCCATGGCTCGCTCAACGAAGGCCCACGACTCGACCCGGATCTGATGTTCGAGGACGTATTCAAGGAGATGCCGCCGAGTCTGGAGCGTCAACGGGCGGCGATGCGCGCCGAAAGGAGCCTGCAGCCATGGCGCAAATGAACATGACGCAGGCGCTGAACTCGGCGATGGACGTGATGCTCGGCCGCGATCCGTCGGTCGTGCTGATGGGCGAGGACATCGGCTATTTCGGCGGCGTGTTCCGCGTGACCGAGGGTCTGCAGCGCAAGTACGGCGAACACCGCGTGCTCGACACGCCGATCGCCGAGGGCGGCATCATCGGCGCCGCGATCGGTATGGCCGTCAACGGACTGCGGCCGGTCGCCGAGATCCAGTTCGCCGATTACATCTATCCGGGGTTCGACCAGATCGCGAGCGAACTGGCGCGTTTGCGCTATCGCAGCGCCGGGGATTTCTTCGCGCCGGTGACGATCCGCACACCCTGTGGCGGCGGGATCCGCGGCGGCCAAACCCATTCGCAGAGCCCGGAGGGCATCTTCGCCCACGTCTGCGGCATCAAGGTCGTGATGCCGTCGAATCCGTACGATGCGAAGGGCTTGCTGATCACCGCGATCGAGGATGACGATCCGGTGGTGTTCTTCGAGCCGAAGCGGCTCTACAACGGCCCGTTCGACGGCGATTCGGGCAAGCCGGCGGTGCCGTGGAGCACGCACCCGAAGGGCGAGGTGCCCGAGGGGCATTACGCCGTCCCCTTCGGCAAAGCCGAGATCGTTCGCGAGGGCCGCGATCTGTCGATCATCGCCTATGGCGCGATGGTGCATGTGGCCGCCGCGGCGGCC
>JABEVI010000235.1 GCA_013044085.1 Steroidobacteraceae bacterium | reverse complement strand
CGGTGTTGCCGGCGCATCGAGCGGCGAGGGCTTGCCTTTGAATGCCGACACGAACCGGCCTTGCAACATCACCGCGAGCAGCCGTGGGCCGGTCTTCGTGCCCGCCGGGAAGCCAAGATGCGGATAACGCATGTAGTCAGGCATCAGCGTCGGGGAATCGGCGAGCCAGCTCGAACTCGAGGAGGTCAGCAAATCCGTGACTTTGCGACCGGCGTTCGCCTTTGCGGAGACGGTTACGGCGCCGGTCCATGGCGCGTAGATCTCGCCGAGATTGCGCGTGATCGGCGAATCGCGGTTCAGGTCCGTGCCGCGCAGATCGACGATGTAGGGATATTTGACCAGATGGATTTCATTCAGGACGATGCCGCCGAGATTGCGTTGCTCCGGTATCGGAAGGGCGCCGCTCTGCGTGTCGAGCACCAGCCCCTTGCTGAGGCTCAGGCCGTAGCCTTGCAGCCATTTACCGAGGCCGCTGTGGGTCGCGGTGCCCAGGATGCTCTGCTGGATGCTGACGTCCTGCGGTGAGCTCGCGATCATCACCGTGCCGCCCTCCATCAGGAACTGATCGATCGCGAACACCTGCCTCGTGTCGAGGCCCTGTGGATCGAGCACCATCAGCATGTCGGCATCGCTCGGCACGCGCCCGTTCTTCAGGTTGGTGTCCTGCCAGCGAACCGTGCTGGCGAGCGTCCGGCGCAACATCTGATAGGCGCTGCCATTGTTCGGTGAGAACACGGCGAGCGTCTTCAGGAAGCCGGGCGAGAAGCGCTTCACGGCCGCTTCGATCGCGCCTTTCAGGCTCTGTTCGTTGAGCGCCGCCGGCAGCGGCACGGTTTCGCTCTGCTTGCCGTCGCCGAGGGTCATGTAGAACCAGAACGGCTTCTGATCGAGCAAGCTGACGACCATCGGCCGGAAGCCGTAGTGGTGGGTCAGATGCGCGGCGAGGGCCGGGTTGGCGCCCGGATCCTGGATCGAGACGCGGAATTTGCCGCCGGATTCCTTCTGGATCTCGGTGAGCGCCTGGTTCAGCGCCGTTTGGGCCTGTTGCAGAGCCTCTGGGAGTTCGCTCCCGGCCGAGAAGTAGCCGTGGAAGGTGACCGGCCGGCGCAGGGTGTCGAACAAGCCGCCGCCGGCCTGGTAGCTCAGCAGATCCTTGCGGATGGCGCTGGTGATCGCGTACTCGGGATTCTTCAATTCGACGCGGATATTCGACTCGGAGCGCTGCTTGACGTTGATCAGATTACGGAAGGTGAGCACCTGGTACTGATCGCCGTAGGCGATGAGGATGTCGAAATAGGAGTTGACCACCGAGGTGCGGTACTTGCTCGCCACCTGGAAGGGCGTGGGCCGTATGCCGTAGCGGTTGCCGGCCTCGGCCGCGAGCTTCGGATGGTGCTGTGGATCGACGAATTGCACGTGCACCTTGTCGCCGCCGGCGACCGCGTACTCGGCGAGCAGGTCGCGAAGCTGCGGCACCAGCGGCGCGAGCAAGGGATGCGTCGAGGAACTGAAGTAGCCGCGGATGAGCAGCGGCTCACGCAGCTGCGCCAGGGTGTTCTTGGTCGCCTGCGAGAGCGTGTACAGATGGCCGCGGGTCAGATCGACCCTGGCCCAGGGAATCTCCTGCAGCCAGAGGTTGGCCGCGAGCGCGTTCGCCGCGAACAGCAACGTCAGCCAGTACCAGCGGCGGTGGGCGCTCTGCGGGGTGTTGTTCGCCCAGCGCAGCTTCTCGAGGCTCAAGCGGTTCAATGCCAGGAACACCAAGGTGATCGACGCGTAGTAGTACAGGTCGCGCAGGTCGAGCACGCCGCGGGTGATCGAGGAAAAGCGCGATCCGGCGCCGAGCAGCCGCAGCCAATCGCCGGTGCGGTAGTCGACCAGCGAGGTGATCGCGCTCGAACCTATCAAATAGAATGCGCCGGCGATCGCGGCGGTGACGATCAGGCTGACGACCTGGTTCTCGGTGCGGGCCGACACCCACAGGCCGATCGCGACGTAGGCGCAGGCGAGCACGATCGCGGCGATGTAGCCGCCGATGACCGGGCCCCAGTCGAGCGAACCCATGAAGGACACCGTGATCGGCAGGGGCAGTGTCAGCGCGAGCGCGATCAGCACGAGGCCCATGATGCCCAGGAATTTGCCGAGCACGAGTTCGCCGGGCCCGGTCGGTGAAGTCAGCAGCAGTTCGATCGTGCCGGCGCGCCGCTCCTCCGCCCAGGAGCGCATGGTGAGCGCCGAGACCAGGAAGATCAGCAGGATCGGCATCCAGTCGAACAGCGGCCGGACGTCGGCGATGTTGCGCGAGAAGAAGGTTGCGACCCAGAAGAAGACGAACAGGGTGGCTGCGAGGAAGGCGCCGAGGAACAGAAGCGCGGCGAGCGAGGCGAAGAAGCCGCGCAGTTCGCGCGCGGCGATGATCAGGGTCTTACGCAGCATCGCGGACCTCCGTTTGCGGCGCGGTGTTGACTTCGGCGAACACCGCTTCGAGCGTGCGTTGCTGGCGGACCAGTTCATGCAGGGCGAAACCCGCGGCCAGGACCGCGGCGGCCACCGCGGGCGCGCGGTCCGCATCGGCCGCGAGCGCGTAGCGATGCCGCCCGTCGGCCGAATCGAGGCAGGTCAGGCCGCGTACGCCCTCCACCGCGGCGAGCACCGGCCTCGCGGCCTCCTCGGCGCGGTCGATGGTGACGAGAAGGCGCGCGTCGCGCTGCAGTTCATCGAGGCGTGCGTCGATGATCTTGCGACCGCCGCGCAGAATCAGCACGCGTTCGCAGATCGCCTGCACTTCTTGAAGAATGTGGGTGGAGATGATCACGGTCGCGGTCTTCGCGAGCTCGACGATCAGCGCCCGCATGTGCAGGATCTGGGTCGGATCGAGTCCGTTGGTCGGTTCATCGAGGATGACGATGTCGGGGCGGTGCAGTATCGCCTGCGCGACGCCGACCCGTTGCCGATAGCCGCGCGAGAGCGTTTGGATCGACTGCGTCGCCTTGTCCTTGAGGTCGGTGCGCCGGATCGCCTCGGCGATCGCCTGGCCCCGGCGCGCGGCGGGCACGTCGTGCAGCGCCGCCTGATACTCGAGAAATTCGCTCACCGCCATCTCGGGCCACACCGGGCAGTTCTCCGGCAGGTAGCCGATGCGCCGCTGGATTGCGGCGGTGTTGCGGCCGATCGCCAGATCGTCGACCTCGATGCTGCCCGCCGTGGGTTCGAGGAACCCGGTCAGCATCTTCATGATCGTGGTTTTTCCGGCGCCATTGTGCCCGAGGAGGCCAACGACCTCACCGCGCTTGATGGTGAAGCTCACGTCGTCAACTGCGACGAGGTCGCCGTAACGGCGGCTCAGGTGGGTCAGCTTGATCATTTCGCTCGATCCTCGTGCTGCTCGTCGCCACAGACCGACACAGATCGGCCGAGTTCCTGAATTAATGGTTTGTAATGAAGCTGGGCGATGGGCCGATAATTGGCATCGGGGGATCTTAAAATGGCATTGGCGAGCCAGGCGCACTTGGTTCACCCTCACGCCCGCACCGCCACAGGAGTCAATCACCGATGAGCGAACGAGAAACCCCCGCGGGCCGTCGCGGCCGGCGGCGTCCGGCGCCTGCCGAGGACGCGCATGCGGTGTTCGACCGGACGCGTTTCTATCGTCATCTGCGCAATCCCTTCACACCGCTGAAGGTGTTTTCGGACGACCAGGTGGCGGCGATGCACGAGGCGGCGCT
>JABEVI010000047.1 GCA_013044085.1 Steroidobacteraceae bacterium | reverse complement strand
GTCAGGAACGTCATGTCGCCGCGACCGATCTTGAACGAGACGCCGGAGAGAGCTTCACGGCCGTTCGAGTAGCGTTTGTAGACCTGATCGAACTGGATCATGTGGCGCCGTTCGCCGCCGGCTTCAGCAGCGCGTCGATGAATTCGCCAGCCTTGAATTCGCCGAAATCCTCCAGTGATTCGCCGATGCCGATGAATCGGATCGGGATCCTGAACTTCTGCGCGATCGCGAGCACGACTCCGCCCTTGGCGGTGCCGTCGAGTTTCGTGACCACGAGGCCGGTCACGCCGAGATTCTTGTCGAACTCTGCGGTCTGCGCGAGCGCGTTCTGGCCGATCGTACCGTCGAGCACCAGAAGGACTTCCTGCGGCGCGGACGCATCGAGGCGCGCCAGGACGCGCTTGACCTTCTTCAGCTCCTCCATCAGGTGCGCCTGAGTGTGCAGACGGCCGGCGGTATCGGCGATCAGCACGTCCACCTTGCGCGCCCGCGCGGCCTGCAGTCCGTCGAAGATCACGGCCGCGGGTTCCGCCCCGGGCTGTTGGGAAATCATCGCGACGCCGTTGCGCTCGGCCCAAACCGCGAGCTGTTCGCGCGCCGCCGCCCGGAACGTGTCGCCTGAGGCGAGCATCACGCTGTGGCCCCCGGCGATCAGCCGGTGTGCAAGCTTGCCGATCGTGGTCGTCTTGCCGGCGCCGTTGATGCCGACCACCAGGATCACGTAGGGGCTGTGTTCGCGGTCGATCCGCAGCGGTCGCTCCACCGGCGCGAGAATCTCGAGCATCGAGGCACGCAGGGCCTCGACCAGCGCCTCGACGTCGCCCAGTTCCTTGCGCGCGACGCGCCTGCCGAGATCGGTGAGGATCCGCGAGGTCGCCTCGAAGCCGACGTCGGCGCTGATCATCCGGTCCTCCAGATCCTCGAGGACCTGTGCGTCGATCTTGCGGCCCGGCAGGATGCTCTTGATGCCCTCGGAGATCCAGGAGGAGCCCGCGTTCAGGCGGGAGCGCAGGCGTTTGAAGAAACCCGGCGCGGGCGGTGGCGTGGATTCGATCGTCATGTGCGCATGAGCTTAGCAGAGCCGGAGAGCGGGCCGGATTTTACGCGTATCATCGCGAACGTGACGACCCAGAAGGCGCGGCCGCGCACCGCCCGCAATTCGATCCGGATCATCGGCGGCGTGTGGCGCGGCCGCCGCATCCCGTTTCCGGATGTACCCGGCCTGAGGCCCACCCCGGACCGTGTTCGCGAGACTCTGTTCAATTGGGTGCAGCCGCTCCTGCATGGTGCCCGCTGCCTCGATCTGTTCGCCGGCTCGGGCGCTCTCGGGCTCGAAGCGCTCTCGCGGGGGGCCGGCGAGACGTTGTTCGTCGATCAATCGCCGCTGGTGGCCGAGAATTTGCGCGAGCAGCTCGAGCGTCTCGGCGCCCGCAACGCGGCGAGCGTGCACTGCCGGCGCGCCGAGGCGTTCCTGCGCGAGCCGGCCGCACCGTTCGACCTCGTCTTCCTCGACCCGCCGTTCCACGGCAACCTCTTGCCTGGAATCGTCGAGTTGCTCGTTGCAGGCGGCTGGCTCGTACCCGGGGCCCACCTGTATCTCGAAGGCGAGCGCACGGCCGAGCCGCCGCTTCCGGCCGGCTGGCAACTGCTGAAATCCAAGCTTGCCGGTGAGGTGGGTTATCATCTGACGCGCAGCAGTCGATAGGCAAAGGCGTCCATGCACAAAAGAAACGCAATCTATCCCGGCACCTTCGATCCGATCACGAATGGGCACCACGACCTGGTGAGGCGGGCGGCGAGCATCTTCGACCGCGTCGTCGTTGCAATTGCCGCAAATCCGAACAAGGCGCCGATGTTCTCGCTCGAACTCAGGGTCGACATGGCCCGACGGGTGCTTGCCGACATGCCAAACGTCGAGGTTTGCGGCTATTCGGGTCTGACGGTCGACTTCGCACGGCAAATGGGTCTGTCGGTGGTGGTCCGGGGCCTGCGTGCGGTATCGGACTTCGAATTCGAGTTCCAGCTCGCGAACATGAGCCGGCACCTCTCGGCCGATATCGAGTCTGTGTTCATGACGCCGCAGGAACAGTACACCTTCATCTCCTCGACGCTGGTCCGCGAGATTGCGGTCCTCGGCGGCGATGTGTCGGAGTTCGTCCATCCGATCGTCGAGGCGGAGATGAAACGCATGCGCAAGAGTTGAGCGGCTTGCGACGACGGGCCTGACAGGTCGGACACCAGTAGGTCGAGCGTTGGCAGAGGATGCGCTGCTCGATCGGCGTGCCGCAGCGCCGGCAAGGTTGGCCGGTCCTCTCATAGACGGTCAGTTCCTGGCGGAAATATCCGGGCGCACCCGACGGATCGACATAGTCGCGCAGGGTCGTGCCACCGGTGCGTATCGCCGCCGCCAGCACCTGCTTGACGGCGCCCGTCACGGCCGCCGCCTGCGCCCGCGACAGGCGTCCGGCCGGCAGACACGGATGCACCCCGGCGAGAAACAGCGCTTCGCTCGCGTAGATGTTGCCGACGCCGACGACGAGGTGGGAGTTCATCAGCAGCGCCTTGATCGCGACCCGACGACCGCGTGTCGCCGCGAACAGGCCGGCGGCGTCGAACGCCGCACTCAGGGGTTCCGGGGCGAGCCGTGCGAGCAGCGGATGGCGATTCGGATCGTCCGCCGTGAAATGCAGGCTGCCGAAGCGACGCGGATCGTGATAACGCAGGCACAAACCGGTCTCGAGACGCAAATCCCAGTGGTCATGCGTTCCGGCCGGTGTGGTCGCGGCCAGCACCCGCAGGCTGCCGGACATTCCGAGATGGACGATGGCCGTGCCGGTATCGAATCGCAGCAACAGATACTTGGCGCGGCGCTCGACCGCCCGCACGATCTGGCCCCGAACGGCGTTCTCGATGTCCGCCGTGATCGGCCAGCGCAAACGACGCTCGCGCACCCGCAACTCGAGCGCTCGCCGACCGATGAGCGCAGGGGCTATCCCGCGGCGGGTGGTCTCGACTTCAGGGAGTTCGGGCAAGGCTCGATGAGCCCGCGAAAAGATCGGCGGCGCCGCCCGTGATGGGCCGCACCGCGGGCGTTCCGGGTCTTACTTGATCTTCGACTCTTTGTAACTGACGTGCTTGCGCACGACCGGGTCGAATTTCTTCACTTCCATCTTGTCCGGGTGCAAGCGCTTGTTCTTGCTGGTCGTGTAGTAATGCCCGGTGCCGGCGGTCGATACCAATTTGATCTTGTCGCGCATCGCAGTGCCCTCGTTAGACCTTGACGCCCTGGACGCGGAGCTCCGCGACGACGACGTCGACGCCGCGCTTTTCGATCGTGCGCAGTCCGCGTGTCGTCACGCGCAAGCTCACGAACCGCCGCTCCGATTCCAGCCAGAACCGGTGCGTGTGCAGATTCGGCAGAAAACGCCGGCGCTTGTGGTTGTTCGCGTGGGAGACGGTATTTCCCGTCTTCGGACGCTTCCCGGTGACCTGGCAGACTCGCGACATGGGGTGGACCTTTGGTCGTGTACTTCCGAATGAGCCGCGTTTTATACCAGGGGCCGACGCGCCATTCAACCGATTTTGCGAATAATTCAATAAATTCATGTCGTTGCCCGTCGCCGAACGCGCCGGCTGGGCGGGGCCTGGGCGCCCGCCCTGCAGACGCGCTCAGCCGAGAATGCCCCGTTCGGCGAGCGAGACGCTCATGCCGTCGCCGACGACGATGTGATCGAGCAGACGGATGTCGACGAGTGCGAGCGCGTCCTTGATCCGGCGCGTGACCCATTCGTCTGCCTGGCTCGGTTCAGGGATCCCTGAGGGATGGTTGTGGGCGACGATGAGTGCGGCGCTGTTCCAAACGAGAGCCTGCTTGACGATCTCACGCGGATGCACGCTCGCGCCGTCGATGGTGCCACGGAACAGGGGCTCGAAATGGATCAGACGATG
>JABEVI010000046.1 GCA_013044085.1 Steroidobacteraceae bacterium | reverse complement strand
GCGTTCGTGCGCAGCGCCAAGATCGGCGGCCGCACCCTCTATCGCGTGCGTATCGGCCCGGTCAAGGACGTCGACGCGTACGATCGCATCGTCAATGGACTGGCGCGCATCGGCATTCCGGGCGCGCATCTTGCGCTCAACTAATACGGCATTCACCGAGGTCCTTGCAGGCCATGCTTCGCTCCGTGCTCTCATTCCTCGTGATCATCGGCCTCGCGACCGCCCCCTCGGTCGCCGAGACATTTCCGCCGAGCCCGCCGCGCATCGACGCCGGCGCCTACATCCTGGTCGACTTCGACACCGGCAAGGTGCTCGCCGCGAAGAACCCCACACAGAAGCTCCCGATGGCGAATCTCGCGCAGCTGATGACGACCTACATCGTCTTCGAGGAACTCGCCGAGGGCAAGCTGCGGCTCGACGAACCGGTGAAGATCAGCGAACACGCCTGGCGCCAGGGCGGCTCGCGCACCTTCGTTCAAGTTGGCTCACGAGTGCCGCTCCGATCGCTGCTGCTCGGCATGATCGTGCAATCCGGCAACGACGCCACGGTCGCCCTCGCCGAGCGCATCGCCGGAACCGAGGCCGCCTTCGTGCAGAGGATGAACGCGACCGCGAAGCGCCTCGGTCTGGCCGACACGCACTTCATGGACAGCACCGGACTGCCGGTGGCCGGGCAATTCACGACCGCCAGGGACCTCGCGCTGCTCGCGACGGCCCTGATCCGCGATTTCCCACGGTACTATCACTGGTTCTCGCTTCGGCGCTTCGAGTACAACCGGATCATGCAGGCGAACCGCAACGGCCTGCTCGGCACCGACCCCGGTGTCGACGGACTGAAGCTCGGCCACACCGACGCCGCCGGCTATTGCTTGGTGGCTTCCGCCGAGCGGCGGGGCATGCGTCTGCTGTCCGTGGTGCTCGGCGGTCAAGACTTCAAAGATCGGGAAAGCTCGAGCGCCGATCTCTTGAACTACGGCTTCCGGTTCTACGACACAAAGCTCGTCGCGAAGGCCCATACGCTGCTCGCCACGGCGCCGGTTTGGAAGGGACAAAGCCCCTCGATCGGCGTCGGCATCGACCAGGACTTGTACGTGACGCTGCCGCGTGCGGCCATCCCGTCGCTGCGCACCGCGGTCGAACTGCAGCCGAGACTGATGGCGCCGTTGTCGCCGAATTCGACGGTCGGGCGCCTGATCGTGTCCGCGCAGGGCAAGACCGTCGCCACAGCCCCCGTCTACCCGCTCGGCACCGACGCCGACGGCGGCTGGTGGCGTGACACCGTCGACACGGTTCGACTCTGGATCAACTGAGGTGGGAAGCCGATGACACTGCCGGTCTGCTACTTGAATGGTTCGTACCTGCCGCTGAAGGAGGCCCGGGTCTCGCCGCTGGACAGAGCCTTTCTGTTCGCCGACGCCGTCTACGAAGTGCTGCCGGTATTCGCCGGCCGGCCTTTCCGCTTGCGCGAACACTTCGACCGGCTTGCGCGCAGCCTCGGTGAATTGCGGATGCAGCAGCCGTTGACGCATGCACAATGGGCCGATGTTTGCCTCGAGCTCGCGCGGCGCAACGGCGGCGGCGACATGTACCTCTACATCCAGGTGAGCCGCGGCGCCGAATTCGGCCGCAATCACGCCTGGCCCGAGGGCCTCGCGCCGACGATCTTCGCCTTTGCGAACGCACTCGAACCGACACCACCGCAGTTGCTCGTCCAGGGCGTCGCCGCCGTGACCGCGCAGGATACCCGCTGGGCACGTCGCGACATCAAGTCCACCGCCTTGCTCGCCAACGTGCTTTTGAAAAAAATCGCCGCCGATGCCGGCGCCTACGAGGCGATCCTGCTCGAGGGTGGCCTGCTCACGGAAGGATCGTCGACCACGGTTCATATCGTCGAGCGCGGCGTCATCCGCACCCCTCCGAACGGCCGCAACATCCTTCCCGGCACGACGCGCGACGTCGTCCTGTTGCTCGCCGACCGGCTCGGCCTGCCGAACGAGGCGGTGGCGGTGACGGAGGCGAGCCTGCGCGGCGCCGATGAGATATGGCTCGCATTCTCGACCCGCGGGCTGCTGCCGGTCACGACGCTCGACGGCGCCAAGGTCGGCACCGGCACGCCCGGACCGCTGTTTCGGCGGCTGCACGCGGCGTTCGATGCGTACATTCTTGAACTCGCCGGCACGGCACCCTTATGAGCGATCCGCTCGAGGGAGCCTTTCCCTGCGAATTCCCGATCAAGGTCGTCGGCCGCGGCGACGCGGGGCTTCAGGCCGCGGCGACGGCGATCGTCGAAAGGCACATGGGTCCTTTGGAGCCGCAACGGCTACGAACGCGCACGAGCACCGACGGCAATTTTCTGTCGCTGACCTTCACGGTCTACGCCGAGAGCCGCGCGCAGCTCGACGCGGTTTACCGGGAACTGACGGCCTGCGAAGGCGTCATGCTGGCACTGTAGGCGCGCGTCGTCGGCCCGAGACGGCGGATCAAGTGCCGCACGATCGCCTCCCCTGCGCTCGACACGTCCTCGGCGCAACCGAGATCGACGAAGCGGGTGACCGCAAGGCCGCGGTATCCGCAGACGTTGATGCGCTCGAAAGGCCCAAGTTCCACGCTGACGTTGACGCTCAGGCCATGATAGCTGCCGCCGCGGCGCACCCGCAGACCGACGCTCGCGAGCTTCGCCCCGTCGACGTAGACCCCGGGCGCCTCGCGGCGGGCGGCTGCGAGGATGCCCAATTCGGCGGCATGGTCGATGACGGCTCCCTCGAGCGCCACCACGAGTTCGCGTATCCCGAGCTTCAATCGCTTCAGGTCGAGCAACGGATACAGAACGAGCTGCCCGGGGCCGTGATAGGTGACCTGACCGCCGCGGTCGACCTGCACCACCGGTATCGGGCCCGGATCGAGCAAGTGCTCGCGGCTCGCATTCATGCCGAGCGTAAACACCGGCGGATGCTCGAGCAGCCAGATCTCATCGCGAGTTGACGCCCCGCGGGTATCCGTAAAGCGCTGCATCGCCCGCCAAACCGGCTCGTACTCGACCAGTCCGAGGCGGCGCACCAGCGGCTCCTCGATCATTGCCCGAGACTGCGATTATCGAGACCCGCGTTGTTGCGTGCGAGCGCGCGCTCGGCGCGGTAGCTCGAACGGACCAGCGGCCCGGAAACACACTCGAGAAAGCCGAGTTGCAATGCGCGGGCGCGGTACTCGTCGAATTGCAGCGGTGTCACGAAACGTTCGACGGCGAGATGGTTGGGCGTCGGTCGCAGATACTGGCCGAGCGTCAGGATGTCGACCGCGGCGGCGCGCAGATCGCGCATCGTCGCCTCGATCTCCTGCTCGGTCTCGCCGAGGCCCAGCATCAGGCTGGTCTTGGTCAGCACCTTCGGGCGATGGCGTTTCGCATGCGCGAGGACCGCCAGAGTCTGCGCATAACCGGCGCGCGGATCGCGCACCGGATGCGTCAATCGTTCGACCGTCTCCACGTTCTGCGCGAACACGTCGAGCCCGGAATTCAACACCGTCTCCACGTCCGCGAGGCAGCCGCGAAAATCCGGGGTCAGCGCCTCTACGGCGGTATCGGGATTCAATGCCTTGATCGCCCGCACCGAGGCCGCATAATGCGCCGCGCCGCCATCCGGCAAATCATCACGGTCAACCGAGGTCAGCACCACGTAGCGCAGGCGCATCAACGCCACCGAACGGGCCGCGTTCGCCGGCTCCTCGGCATCGAGCCAACCGCGAGGATTGCCCGTATCGACCGAACAAAACCGGCAGGCCCGCGT
>JABEVI010000234.1 GCA_013044085.1 Steroidobacteraceae bacterium | reverse complement strand
GAACGGCCGCCTCGCCGACGTGCTGCTGTTCGGCGGCTTTCTCGTCTGGGCGGTCCTCGATCGAATCTCCCTGAAGCGCCGTCCCCCGGTCGCGGTGCGGGCCGCACCCGCCGGCCGGTGGAACGATGCGATCGCGATCGTGCTCGGACTAGGTCTGTATGTGTTCTTCGTCGCGTGGGCGCACCAGCGACTGTTCGGCGTCTCGCCGCTCGGCTGAGGGTTTGCGGCCCCGCCGGTTCAGGCCCGTTTCAAACGGCCGCGTCGAAAGTCCTTGAGGATCTCACGGGCCGCGTTGTGGCCCGGCGCACCGGTTACGCCGCCTCCTGGATGGGTTCCGGAGCCGCACATGTAAAGGCCCGGCAGCGGGCCGCGATAGTCGCCGTGGCCGAGCATCGGCCGTGCGGAAAATAGCTGGTCGAGACTCAGTGCGCCGTGGAAGATGTCGCCGCCGGTCAGGCCGAACGTTCGTTCGAGGTCGAGCGGACTGAGGATCTGTCGGCCGAGAACCGACGCCTTGAAGTTCGGCGCATGTGAATCGACCAGATCGATCATCAAATCGGCAACCTCCTCGCGATGCGCGTCCCAGGAGGCGCCGTTCGGCAGCACCGGCGCGACATGCTGGCAGAACAGGCTTGCCACGTGTCGACCGGGCGGTGCGAGGCTGTCGTCGAGCGTCGAGGGAATCAGCATCTCGACGATCGGCCGCTTCGACCAGCCGCCGGCCTTGGCGTCCAGATAGGCCTGGTCCATGTAGGCGAGCGACGGGGCCATGATGATCCCGGCGGTGTGGTGTTCGGCGCAGGTTCGGCCCGGCAGAACGCGGAAGTCCGGCAATTCCGAGAGCGCCACGTTCATCCGGAAGGTTCCCGAGCCGCAGCGCCAGCGATCGATCCTCGCGAGAAAATCCGCATCGAGCGCACTCCGGTCGATCATCGAGCCAAACAGCAGCCGTGGATTCAAATTCGACACCACGCAGCGTGCGCGAATTTCCTCTCCACTGTCGGTGATGACACCGATCGCGCGGCCGCCGGCGAGCAGCACCTCGCGCACCGCCTGGCCCACCCGAATGTCCACTCCGCGTCGCCGCGCGGCCTGCGCCATGGCCTGCGTGATCGCACCCATGCCGCCGATCGCGTGGCCCCACGCGCCTTTCCTGCCATTGACCTCGCCGAACACGTGATGCAGCAGCACATACGCGGATCCGGCCGCGTACGGACTCGCGAAATTTCCGACGATGCCGTCGAATCCGTAAGCGGCCTTGATCGGTGCGCTCTCGAACCAGCCGTCGAGATAGTCGCCGGCCGACTTTGCGAACAGGTCCAGCAATTCCCTTCGCAGCGGCATGCTGAGCCGCGCGAGGCGCCGGCCGAGCCGCGCCCCGCGCAGCATCTGTGGCATCGCCGCCAACCAGCCCTCGTCCGTGACATTCGGCGGCGTTTCGAGCACCAGGTCCCTCAGGACGTCGGCTATCGCGTCGAGCCGTTCACCGTAGGCATCGAGGCGCGCGGCGTCACGTGCCGAAAACTTCGCGACTTGCTCGGCGGTCTTGCCGGCGCCGACCTTCAGATAGCTGCTTCCCTCGAGCGGCAGGAAATTCGACAGTTGCCGTTCGACGATCCGCAGACCGTTTGCGGCGAGATCCAGGTCCCGAATGACCTTGGGGTTCAATAGTGAAACCGTGTAGGCCGCGACCGAGTTTCGGAAGCCGGGCAAGAACTCCTCGGTGACCGCCGCGCCGCCGACGACGTCGCGTCGCTCGAGCACTGCGACGCGAAGACCGGCGCCGCCGAGATAGGCTGCGCAGACCAGACCGTTGTGGCCGCCGCCAATAATGATGACATCGAACGCCTTCGAATCAGTCATTTGGTTTTCCTCAAAAGATGCGGTGTCTCTGCGCCGCAGAGCGCGTCGACCCAATCCTCGCACAGCGCTATCGCCTCTGCGGGCTTGAAATTCGCGGGACTCAGGCTCAGCTCGATCCACAGGCCGTCGAGCAGCGCGGAAAGCGCGATGGCGGCTGTCCGCAGCCTCAGGCGCGCACCGTTGTCGCGGGCGATCTGCGCGAGGAGCTTCTCCAAGATCGACCGGTAGCGTCGATAGGCGCTGTCGTGGACGGCCCGCATCTCGGGCGAGTGCATGATCATGCCCCAGAACACCAGCCAGACCTTGAATAGGGCCGGATCCAGGCTGTCCGGCTCGAACGAAGCCCGGAAGAAGCCGCTCAGGCGTTCGCGAGGCGAGGTATTGTCCTCATCGACGCGCCGTTGCAGCGATTCTTGCAGCCTCGTCGCCAGGCGATCGTAGGCGGCGGCGATCAGTGCCGCCTTGGAGTGAAAATGGTGGCTTATGAGGCCGCTCGAAACGCCCGCGCGCGCGCTGATGCGGCGAATCGAGGATCCTTCGTGCCCATGGGCTTCGAGGCACCGCAATGTGGCCTCGATCAGCAAATCGCGCCGCGCGGCCGCCGTCTGGCGGTGAAATTTCGGTGCGCCCCGCCGACAGGTCGCATTGCTCACCGGAACTCGCCGCACTTCAGACCGGGAAGTCGCGGGTGTATCCGGCCGCCTGCGGCGTGTCGCCAAACTCCCGTGCGAACAGGTGGCCGCTGTGAACCGCATGCACGATCGCGCCGGGAGCCGAGGCGTCGCCGATCCGGGTTACGGAGCGGATGCCGGCGCGCGCCAGCTCCGTGCCGCGTGCGACGAGCGCACGGTACAACTCATCGCGCGGCACGCGCACGCCGACCACGATCAGCGAGCGGCACGGCAGGCGCATCTCATCGCCGGTGAACACGTCCGCGAGCGTCACTTCCTCGCCGTCGAAGCCGGCGACCCGCCGCAAAAGGTGGATCCCGACTCCCGCCTTGCCGAGTGCGCGATGCACCAAGGGCAGCTCGTTGGTCATGAAGGTCCAGGCCGAAGCGCTGCCGGCGGTCGTCACATAGTCGACCTTGCGCCCCTGGCGGCCGAGATGTTCGGCGATCGCGCCGCCGAGATAGTAATTGTCGAAATCGAACACGACGACCGGTCCCTCCGGCACGGTGCCGGCGGCCAGGTCGTCGGGGGTGTAGACGCCGGCCGCGGCGATCTCCTCCGTCGGGAACTCGATCGTCGAGTACAGCATCCGTGTCCAGCGCGCACCGGTCGCGATCACGACGTGGGAATGCTCGAGCCCGAGGACGTCGGTTTCCGTCAGCTCGCTCCCCGGGTACAGGCTCACGTTGGCACGATCCCGCAGTTGTCCGAGCCGCCAGTCGCGCACCCGCCCCCAGGTCGACAAGCCCGGCAGCCGTGTCTCGAAGCGCAGCCGTCCGCCGAACTCATTCGCGGCGTCGGCGATGGTGACCCGACAACCCCGGCGCGCGAGCGTCAGCGCGCACTCGAGACCGGCCGGGCCGCCGCCGACCACCAACACCGAGGCCTCGCCGGCCGCCGGCGTAAAGCGTTCCGGATGCCAGCCGCGGCGCCACTCCTCGCCGGCCGTCGGGTTCTGTGTGCACCTCACGGGCACCCCGTCGTGCCAGCTGGAGATGCAGATGTTGCAGCCGATGCACTCGCGAATCTCGTGTTCCCGGCCCTCGTCGATCTTCTTCGGCAGGAACGGATCGGCGATCGACGGCCGCGCGCCGCCGATTAGGTCCAGAACGCCGCGCCGGATCTGCGAAACCATGAGGTCCGGAGACGTGAACCTGCCGACTCCGACCACCGGTTTGCGTGTCAGCTTCTTCACGAAGTCGATCACCGGTTCATGGCTGCCTTCCGCCGAAAAACGCGATGGTGCGCAGTCGGTCGGGCTCGAATCCATCTTTACGTCCCAGAGATCGGGCACGTCCGCGAGCAGTGCGACGACCTCGTGCGCCTCGGTCGCCGCGTGGGTTCCCGGCTTGGCCCGCAACTCCTCGAGGCTGATTCGCAGCGCAACCGCACAGCGCCCGCCGACCGCGTCGCGCGTGACCTCGAGCAGTTCGCGCACCAGACGCACACGGTTCGCGATCGAGCCGCCATATTCGTCGGTGCGGCGGTTGTACTCGGGCAGCAGGAATTCGTACGGCAGATACCCCATGCCCGCATAGACGTAGACGATGTCGAAGCCGGCGTCGCGTGCGCGCCGGGCGCCGTCCGCCTGCCAGCGCAGCAGGTCGCGGATGTCCTCGCGCTCCATCGCGCGTGGCCGCAGGTTTCCCATGAACCCGAGGTGCGTCGAGCACCACGGCATCCCCGACGGCGACAGTGGTGCGATTCGGCTGGTGCGGTTCATCGTGATGGCGCCGCCGTGCCACAGTTCGATCCCGGCGAGCGAACCGTGCCGATGCACGGCCTCGGTCATCAGCGCGTGGGCGCGCACGTCTTTGGCGTCCCAGAGAGTCGCGAACGGCAGCGGCGAATCATCGGAACTCGGGTGGATCGAGACCGCGCCGGTGCAGACCACCCCCCAGCCACCCTCGGCTTTGGTTTCGCGGAACGCCGCGCGCACGTGCGGTAGCGCATTGGTCATGCCGCTGGCGTGCGGCACCTGATAGAAGCGGTTTGGCGCCGTTACCGGGCCGATCTGAACCGCATCGAATAGTACGTCGTAGCGCGGGTCGCGCGGCATGTTCGATCCTCGATGGGTCGCGGCCGCGCGGCGCGGTCAGTCGTCTGCGTGCGAGAGTAATTGATCGATCGTATAGTAGCAAGGCGCGGCAGCGAGCAGCGCGGCTCGCAGTGCCGCCGCGACGCGCAGGGCGGCCGTACCCCTGCGCAACGGGTCCGTGAGCTCGATCTGCACGCCCATGCCCGTTGCGCCGCGGTTGCAGATGTTCTCCGGTCGAACCGCCGGGTAACGATGGCCGGTGGTGTCGGCGCACAGGCCGGCGGCGCGCAGCGCGAGGGCCAGGCGGTCGCGAAGCGCCTGGTCGCGGCCACCGAGCAAGAGCCGCTCATCGGCGCCGGCGCAGCCATGTACCGCGACGACCACCTCACAGTCGGCGATCAGTTCGAGGCAGAGCGGCTCATCGAACAGATGACTCGTCAGATGCAGCGCCCGAAAATTGTCTGCCGGCCGGCGTCCCTCGAACAAATACAGGTTCAGGTCCTCGCCGGCGATCGCTCTGGCGATTTCGGAGGTGCCGTTCTCGATG
>JABEVI010000045.1 GCA_013044085.1 Steroidobacteraceae bacterium | reverse complement strand
TCTCTGCGGCCATCGCGCCCGCCCGTTGGGAAACCAGAATCGAGCTTACGCGTGACGTTCACGGCAACGCAACCCAGTCGAACACAACCGGGACCCCCGTGTTATATTCCCTCGTATATAACGAAATTGAAGGGAGACGAGCCGATGCGCCACCGCCATGCAATCGCCCTAAGTGTTCTCACCGCCGCCTGGTGCACGGCGTCCCACGCGGCGCAGACACTCGATCGCATCATCGTCACCGGCTCGCGGGAGGCCGGATTGACGGCGGCCGACAGCCCGGTGCCGATTCAAATCATCGGCTCCAGCACGCTCGAAGAGGTCGCCGGCAATCCGGATCTGCTGACGGCGCTGTCGCAGATCGTGCCTTCCTTCACGATGCAGGCTTTCGGCAACGACCTCGCCGGCGAAACCTTGCAGGCGAAGATGCACGGCTTGAGTCCGAACGATGTGCTGGTACTCGTCAACGGCAAGCGGCGCCACACCACCGCGAACCTGGAGATCGATCCGGGCAGTCCATACCAGGGAGGCGCCGGCGTCGACTTCAATTTCATCCCGCTCGCCGCGATCGATCACATCGAAGTGCTGACGAATGCAGCGGCCGCGCAATACGGCACCGACGCGATCGCCGGCGTCATCAACATCATCCTGAAGAAAAACCCCACGGGCGGCAGCGTTTCCGGCACCTACGGCAACTACATGGACGGCGGCGGCAATACCGGGGACGTGTCGGCGAATGTGGGGCTCGAGCCCACCAAAAAAAGCTACTTGAATATGACCGCCGAAACACGCCATCACGGCGACAGCAATCGCGGCGCGATCGATCCACGCGTGCTAAATGCCGCCGCGGGGCCATACCCGGATGCGAATGTCGTCAACGCGCCGGGCTATCCTTATTTGAACGGACAACTGGGCGATGCCGCCTATGCGCTGAAGCTCTTCTCACTGAACGCCGGCTTCGATCTTGGCGGCGGACTGCGACTCTACGCATTCGGCACCTATGGCACCAAGCACGCGGCCGCCTACCAAAACTACCGCCTGCCCGACAAGGTGTCCTACACGAATCCGGCGACGGGCGTCACGACCTATCCCTTCCCCTTCGGCTTCGACCCCCAGGAGTCCACACGCGAAACCGATTACTCCGCCACAGCGGGGTTCCGCGGCATGCTCGGCCGCTCGCACTGGGACTTCAGCAGCACCTATGGCAGCGATCGCCCCGACATCTACACGCTGAATTCAGCCAACGCCGCCGTCTACGCGGCAACGGGAATTCCCACGCCATCCACCTACTACGATGGCTATCTGCAAGCGACGCAGTGGACCACCAACCTGGACGTGAATCGCAACTTCAACGTCGGTCTCGCGGGTCCCTTGAATGTCGCCTATGGCGTCGAATACCGCCGTGAGACCTACGCCATCGGTGCCGGCGTCCCGATCTCCTACATCGATGGCGGCGCCCAATCCTACCCGGGCTTCACGCCAACCGACGCCGGCACGCACGGGCGCAAAGTCCAAGCCGCATACCTCGATCTCGCCGGCCGGCCGACCGAGCGCCTGCGCCTCGACGCCGCCGCTCGGTACGAACACTACAGCGACTTTGGCGGTGCAACGGTCGTCAAACTCGCGGGCCGCTACGCCCTCGCCCCGACATTCGCGCTGCGCGGCGCGGCGAGCACCGGCTTTCGCGCGCCAACGCTTGCAGAAGAATATTTTTCCGCGACCAACGTGCTGTCCAACGCGGCTACCGTCGAACTGCCGCCGAATTCACCGGGCGGCAGAATACTCGGCCTCGGCACGGGGCTGCGGCCCGAGCACTCCGTCAACTTGAGTGCCGGCCTCGTGTGGCAACCCGCGCCCGGGGTCAATGCAACACTCGATGTGTATCAGATCGTGATCACCAACCGCATCGTTCGCACCGGCGATCTCGCCGGAACGCTCAACGGCGTGCCGCAACCCTCTGCGGCCGCCGTCAATGCAGCCATTGCCGCCAACGGCAATCAACTCGATCCGGCGGTGGTCGCCAACGGCACGACCAGTGTCGCCGTATTCGCGAACGGCATCGACACCCGCACCCGGGGCGCGGACTTGAGCGTGAACTTCCCGAGCCGCGCACCCGTCGGGCACCTCGATTGGTCGATCGGTGCGGAGTACGACCAGACCGTTATCACCCGGGTCCCGGAGACCCCGAGCCAGTTGGTCGGACTGACGCTATACAACGCCACCGCGCTTTCCGACCTGAGCACGGCAAGTCCAAAGGCCGTGCTCAATCTCGATGCGCGGTGGACGGCTGGCAGGGCATCCATCAATTTGCTGGAGAAAATCTACGGAGCCTCCTCCGAATGGGAATACGACAATGCCGACAACCCACAAAACGTTCTGCTTCCATTCCGATCGACCATCGGCGTGACGCCCATTACGAATCTGGATTTCGGCTACCGGTTCACCGCCAACATCAAAGCCGACCTCGGCGCACTGAATCTGTTCGACCGTTACCCGAACAAGCTCAACGGAGTGTTGCGGTCTCACTACGACAACCCGGCGTACAATGACAATCTCGGAGTTCAGCAGTACCCCTCGTTTTCGCCGTTCGGCATCGATGGGGGCTTCTATTACCTCCGGGGTACGTACACCTTTTGAGGAAGGTCATGGCCGCTCCGATCGTTCGATTCCGCATCGATTTCACGCAGTCGGTCAGCATCGGACCGGGCAAGATCGCCCTTCTGGAGGCTATTCGGGACTGCGGATCCCTGTCCCAGGCGGCACGCAATCTTCGCATGAGTTATCGCCGCGCCTGGCTGCTCGTGGACGGCATCAGGCAGTCGTTTCGCGAACCCGTGACGGTGGCGAGCACCGGTGGAAAAGGCGGAGGCGGCGTGTCGCTGACCGAATTCGGCGAGGTTTTGATCGGCAATTATCGGCAATTGGAACGAGAAATTGCCGCCCTGGCCGAGCGACGACTACACGCCGTCATCCCCGCCGTAGCGCGCCACCATTACAGCAGCGATGCGAAGCCGCAGCGCCGTCCGCTCGTGCGCTAAAGCGGCGAGGTTTAGGAGAGTGCCTTTCGGATCGCATCGATGATCGCATCCCGTTCGGCCGATCCGGCCACGTCGATGACGATCCGCGCCGCCCCGGCCGCCTTCGGCTTCAATCGGACATGCACGGCCGCGGTTCGCGCGACCTCGCTCCACGCAGCAGGCTCCGACCGGACGAGGGGTGCCGCACGCACCAAACGCTCGGTTTCCCGCACCGACAGTCCCCGTCGCGCCACGAGTAAACCGAGCCGCAATTGCGCCGCTCCGTCCTCGAGCCCGAGTAGCGCCCGTGCATGGCCCATCGACAATTGCTTCGCATCGATCAGCGCGATTACTTCGGTGGGCAGGTCCAACAGCCGGATGAGGTTCGTCACCGCCGCCCGCGAGCGGCCAACCGCCTTGCCGACTGCCTCGTGCGTCAGCCGGCTTTCCCGTATCAAG
>JABEVI010000044.1 GCA_013044085.1 Steroidobacteraceae bacterium | reverse complement strand
GTACAGGGTGTCGCAGCCTACTCGACGCTCGGTCACTTCGACGATCCGGTGCTCAGTACGATGATGGGTTGGAGCGACATCGATCTGGCGTCGATCATCTTTCACGAGCTCACGCACCAATTGCTGTTCGTGCCCAACGACACGCGCTTCGACGAGGGTCTCGCGGTCTTCGTGCAACGAGAAGGCGTGCGGCGCTGGCTCAAGGCGCAGGGCCGCACGCGCGACCTGGCGAGCTTCGAACGCGAGCTTCGCCGGTATGAAGCGGTCGTCGCGCTGCTGAAGAACACCCGCTCGAAGCTCGCGACGATCTACGCGGCGCCGCTCGATCCTGCCGACATGCTGGCGCGCAAGCACGCCGCGTTCGCCGCACTGCGCGCCGATTACGCGCGCCTCTCGGCGCATTGGGGTGCGGACGCGCCTTTCGCCGGCTGGTTTCGTGGCCACCTCGACAATGCAAGTCTGTCATCGGTATCGACCTACGAACGCTGCGTGCCGGGATTCGCGCGCGAGTTCGCGCTCGCCGGCCGGCGTTTCCCGGCCTTTTTCCAGCGGATCCGGGCGCTCGCCGCGCGCGGCCGCGGCGAGCGTGACCGGGCGGTCTGCGCTGCTCGGCCGGCGTCGGCCGCCGCGGCTACCCGGCCCGGCGGCCCGCGAGCCGGCGCAAGCGACTGAGGCGGGCGTTGTCCTCGGCGGGACCGAGGTAGAGACAGGCGGCTCCTTCCATCGACTGTGGCTCGATGCCGAGCAGCGCCAGGCCGTCTTCGCGGCAGACGCTGTCGACGCACAGCGAGCGGAAGTTGTCGCTCGAGAACGGCCGACCAGGCACGAAATCCATCAACAGGGCCTGCAGACGCGAGGCGGCACGCGGCAGGCCGAGGATCAGGCGCCTGTGGCCGGTGCACTCGGCGACGAAAGCTAGGATTTCCCGCAGTGTGTAGACGCGTGGTCCGCCGAGTTGGAACGTGCGTCGCGCCGGTGCGCTCGCGGCGACGCCGAGCGCCAGCGCGGTGGCGACGTCATCGACGTGCACCGGTTGCAGCCGCGCCCCGGGCATGGCCAGCGGAAAGACGAGCGGGATCTTCTCCAGCAACGCGGCGAACCGGTTCAGAAAGGCGTCTCCGGGGCCGAAAATCACCGAAGGCTGGTAGATCGTCCAGCCGATGCGAGTGCCGTGCTCGCGAATCAGCCGTTCCGCGGCGCCCTTGGAGCGCAGATAGTGGCTCGGAGCGTCCTCGTCCGCGCCGAGCGCCGAGACTTGCATGAAGTGCCCGACCCCGGCGGAAATAGCGGCCTGCAATGCGCCGCGTGTCAGTTCCGTGTGCGCCCGCCGGAAGCCCGCTCCACCGAACCCGCGTTCGTTGAGTATGCCGACCAGGTTGATGAGCACGTCATGTCCGCGCAAGTGCGCGGTGAGTTCGGCCGGATCATGGACGTTGCAGTTCTCCACGACCAGTTCCGGCAACACCCGCAGATGGGCGTGGCTCTCCCGGTCCCGCGAGAGCACGGTGACCCGGTGCCCCGAGCGCAGCAGCCGGGCGCAGAGCCGTGTTCCGAGGAATCCGGTTCCGCCCAGGATGCATACCGACTGCGGTCGCATGGCAACTCAGCGGATCGGGATCAGTACGACCGATGATCCGCGGCGTACCTTGAGCATCAGGAAGTTAGCGCCTTTCGCCATCCGGCGCAGGGCCTTGGTGTCGGCGATCGGATTCCTGCCGATGCCGATGATCACATCGTTCGCCCGCAAGCCCGACTGCGCCGCGGCGCTGCCTTGCTGTATCGCCTCGATGCGCACGCCGCCGCCGTGCGGCGCGTCGGCAAGCTGCGCGCCGTCGAGCGCCTTGTTGATGATGCCGGCGTTGGCCGTTTCGACGTTGGAAGGATTCATGATCGTGGCTCGCACGTGGCGCAATTCGCCGTTGCGAAGCAGCCCTATTTGCACGCTCGAGCCGATGGGCAGCATGCCGATGGCATTGCGCAAGTCGCCTGCGCCCTTCATGTCCGCGCCGTTGAGGGACGTGATGATGTCGCCGGTCTCGATTCCTGCGTGGTCGGCCGCCGAGCCGCGGATGACGCCGGCGACCAGCGCGCCGCTCGCCTCGCGCAAGCCGAACTCCTTGGCGATGTCCGGTGTGACGTCGTAGATGTTCACGCCGAGAACCCCGCGCCTGACCTGGCCGTAACGGATCAGTTGCGCCATGACGCTCTTGACCATGTTGACAGGGATCGCGAAGCCGATGCCGATGTTGCCGCCGCTGCGCGACAGGATCGCCGAGTTGATGCCGACCAGGTGGCCGCGAAGGTTGACGAGCGCACCGCCCGAGTTGCCCGGGTTGATCGATGCATCGGTCTGGATGAAGTCCTCGTAGCCGTCCGGGTTGATGCCTGTTCTGCCGAGCGCGCTGACGATGCCGGCCGTCACGGTGTGCTGCAGTCCGAACGGATTGCCGATCGCGAGAACGTAATCGCCGACCTGAAGGTGGCTCGAGTCGCCGAGCGGCATCGCGACGAGATCCGGCTGCTTGGCCTGCAAGAGGGCGAGGTCGGAGCCCTGGTCGGTGCCGATGACCTTCGCGCTGAAGGTCCGGTTGTCGAGCAGGGTGACCGTGATCTCGCTCGCGTTGGCGACGACGTGATAATTGGTGACGATGTAGCCCTTCTTCGCGTCGACGATGACCCCCGAGCCGGCGCTCTCGAACTGCCGCTCGCGCGGCTGCGCATTGGGAGGCACCTGGAAGAAGCGGCGAAAGAACGGATCATTGAGCAACGGGTTGTGCGCACCGCCGCCTTCCTTGATCGTACCGCGCGTGGCGATGTTGACGACCGCGGCCGAGACGCGCTTGACGATCGGCGCGAGCGAGGGCATCGGCGCAAGCGCGACGGCCGCCGCGGCGGGCGTCGCCGGCAGTGCGCCTGCGATGCTCAAGAAGAAGGCGGCTGAGAGCGCTGCAGCCGCCCAGGGGTAACGCGGTTTCATTCGCAATTCACTCCGTTCTCGATCGATGCGCTCGGCGCTTTCGGGCCCGCGATATTACACGTATGCGCCACGGAGCATACTGCGTCGCGCCTCTCAAGCCGCCTCGACGCTGATCCGCTGCGGCTGTACCTGCGCAAGCTTCGGGATGCTGATTTGCAGCACGCCGTTCGCCGCCTTCGCCTTGATGGCCGCCGTGTCCGCGCTCTCCGGCAGGCTGAAGCGGCGTTGGAATTCGCCTTTGACGCGCTCGACACGGCGATAGCTCTCGCCGTGCTCGCGTGGCGCTTCCTCGCGGCGTCCGCGAATGCTCAACACCCCCTTTTCGGCGGTGATCTCGACCGCGGCGGGGTCGACGCCCGGCAGATCGACGTAGACGACGAAGCGACCGGTCTCTTCATCGATGTCGACCGGCGGCAGCCAGGCGCCGGAATCGGCGGCGGTTGCGACCGGGGCGTCGAGCAAGCGGTCGAAGTCTTTCTGCAGCCGGTTGACGAGCGCCCAGGGTTCGTAACGTATGACGGTCATGATGGCAGAACCTCCTCGGGTACGTGGTGACTGACACCGGCAGAAGTAGGGTCGAAGACCGAGATTTCAACCGTGCGGGCGCG
>JABEVI010000233.1 GCA_013044085.1 Steroidobacteraceae bacterium | reverse complement strand
CTAGGGGGCGGTTCAAGTGGTGGAGCGATGGCGCGTGCGCCACCGGCGGAGGCGGGGCTGGTCGATTGAGAGGCGCGGATTCAGTGCCTGGACGCAGGCGACGCGCCCGGCCGTGGGCGCAAGCGCAGAAATCGCACTCGGCAGGCGCTTTGGCCACGCTCATGAAGTGTCCAGGGCGCTGCTCCAAGCCACCCGGCCGCGGTCGAGAGCGGGGCATTCCCCGAATTATCCCCACCAAAACCAATCGAGTGTCGCGAGCATTACGAGAGAAGGATGTCCTTCCTATGCCCAACCGACGTCTAATTGTTGACCGGCCTTACCAACGGAACGCCGTACTTCAAGCTGACGGGACTCTTCGGAACGACCGAGAGCGTGGCGATCGGACCGCTGGTGGTCGGCGTCCACGGAACGAGCGGCGTCTACTACGCTGTCTTCGCCAATCCCGTCAGTTCGCAGAGCTACAGCATCGCCGGCGTGCACACGGGTGCGTACGAGAACTTCGCATGGATCGACGTGAATTACCGCTCGCCGTTCTTGAACGTGCCGGTGGACTTCGCCCCGTTCAACGGCAATTACCTGTTCGTCAATCCGGCGACGCCGTACAGTGCCGGCGTGCCGCAGTTCCTGTGTTCGGCGCCGAGTTCGCGGCCGAGGTTTTCAGGTCGGTGTTCGTACTCACGCAGCGGTATGATATGAGAACTTGCATCCCACCACGCAGGGGAGAAGCCTGTGAATATCGATGATCTGCATGCGACCGCGATCCGGATCCTGGCGCCGGGCAAGGGTATACTTGCCGCCGACGAGTCCACCGGCACGATCCAGAAGCGCTTCGAGAAGATCGGCGTCGCCAACACCGAGCAGAATCGCCGCGATTATCGCGAACTGCTGTTTCGCACCGAAGCGGCCATGCGCTCGCATATCGGCGGCGTGATCCTCTACGACGAGACCCTGCGCCAGCAGGCCAAGGACGGTACGCCCCTGGTCAAGCTGATCGAGGCGGCCGGCAGCGTTCCGGGCATCAAGGTCGACGGGGGCGCCAAGCCGCTCGCCGGGGCGCCGAACGAAACCATCACCGAAGGGCTCGACGGGCTACGCGAGCGATTCGTGGAGTATCGACAGCTCGGCGCGCGCTTCGCCAAGTGGCGCGGCGTCTATCAGATCGGTCACGGCGGCCCGGGGCCAGGCCGGCCCAGTCACGGCGCCCTGCATGCCAACGCCCATGCGCTCGCGCGCTACGCAGCGCTCGCGCAGGAGAACGACATCGTCCCGATCGTCGAGCCGGAGCTCTTGATGGATGGCAATCACGGCATCGAGGCCGCCGCAGGCGTCACCGAGTGGATCCTCAATGAAGTGTTTCGCGAGCTCTATTACGCGGGTGTCCGGCTGGAAGGCATGATTC
This sequence comes from Steroidobacteraceae bacterium, assembly GCA_013044085.1. Lineage (GTDB taxonomy): Bacteria > Pseudomonadota > Gammaproteobacteria > Steroidobacterales > Steroidobacteraceae > Bog-1198. The sequence goes on along the minus strand of JABEVI010000233.1, from coordinate 1,169 downwards.
TCAAGCCCAACATGGTCGTGTCTGGCTTGCAGTGCGCCAAGCAGAATTCGGTCGAGGAGGTGGCGCGACGAACCCTCGCGGTACTGAAGCGCTGTGTGCCCGCGGCGGTACCGGGAATCGCATTCCTGTCAGGCGGCCAGTCCGACGTGGATGCCACCGCCCATCTGTCGGCGATCAATTCGCTCGGTGCGTCGCCGTGGACGCTCAGTTTCTCATACGGCCGTGCACTGCAGTCCGCGCCGCAAGCCGCCTGGGCGGGTAAGGCGGACAACGTTGCCAAGGCCCAGGCATCTTTTGCCCACCGGGCATTGATGAACGGCCTCGCCGCCGTGGGCAAATGGACCCCCGCGCTCGAGCGGCAAGGTGGCCATTAGGGTCGCAGCCGATGGTACTTACGCAGGATGCGGACGAGCTCGCCTCTTCGGCTCCCTGCACCGTCGCGCGGAACACCGCATGGATGTCGCCTGAGAAGGAACCGAACCGCGCAAGACCCATGGACGCGCGGCGGACGAGGCGATTCAACTGCGTCGAGGAGAGCGGTGCGTTCGTACCGACGACGATGATGATGATCGAGCCCTGATTGCGTCGGTGGATGCCGTCCATGCCATCCTTGCGGCATAGCGGCACATGGCCTGGTGGCGCAAGCGTCGGGTCATGACACGGCAGCCAGCATGCGCCGAGTTCACGGCCGACTGGGCGCCAGCAATTCGCATCACGTCCCGAAGCCCCGTGTTGCATTATGCGAGCACGCCGCCGACGTCGCCTTCCGCGACCGGCCCGCTGCGCACCCGCTCGATCGCATTGGTGTTCGATATGCCGATGGGCCCGTAAGCCACGCCGTAGTCTTGCAGGTAGGCCTGTCCGGTCAATTCGTTGTTGCCGTTCAAGTCGAAGAAACTGGCGTTCGCCGACATGGAGCGCACCCGATCGGCTGATTAAGGTCACCTGGCCGACCTCCACGCCCGGAACGTCCGTGATTGCGTTGTAGAGTCCCGGTTTGCCGGTAACTACGTGACATTTTTAGAATATATCAACTTGCTTCCAGAAGGCCTGCACGAGGGTCGTGCGACGCTGCATGGATCGCAGGTTGCCGTGTGCGCATAGTACGACGTCGCCAAGATCGCGGGCGCGTAAGCGGGCAGATGGTCGATCATGATCTTGCCGTGCTG
>JABEVI010000232.1 GCA_013044085.1 Steroidobacteraceae bacterium | reverse complement strand
GCGGGTTTCGCGGCGCCAGGTGCCGCGCCTGCCGCAGGCGCTGCGAGGCCCTGATCAACAACAGCGGGCCTTCGAAGCGACGCAACCGCGCCAGCTGTGTGTAGCAAGCCGCCTGCAGCGCCAGGGCTTCGACCGAGCGTGGATCGCGTTCGATCAGGGCGGCGAGTTGCTTGACGCAGCCGCTCGCGGCCTCATCCGCCGAACGACTCGACAGCTGCGCGTCGAGCTGTGCATCACGATAGTCGGCATGCGCGAGATCATAGCGCAGCGCCGCCGAGTGATTGCCGGCCGCGAGCTCGATGCGCAGGCTCTGCACCAGATCGCCCAGTTCGTGCAGATCCTCGGTCTGGTAGGCGTACATGATCCGCGCCTGTAGATCGCCGCCGCTCTGGGCAAAGGCCGGGGTCAGCAGCGCGCAAAGGAATAATCCTGCGAATTCACGCATCGAATCTCTCCACCCGTCTACAATGCGCGCCGAACCTACCACAATCCGATCCCATGTCGATGAGCACCCTGATTGATATCGGCGCGAATCTCACCCATGAAAGTTTTGCGCGCGACCTGGATGCGATCCTCGCGCGCGCCGCCGCCGCGGGCGTCGCGCAAATGATCGTCACCGGCGCAGACCTCGAGAGTTCGCGCCGTGCGGCCCAATTGGCGGCTTTGCATCCCCGGGTACTGCACGCGACCGCCGGCGTGCACCCGCATCACGCCGCGGGCTTCGACCCCGCGAACCGCCAGGAGCTCTACGACCTGAGCGCCTTGGCACAGACCGTTGCGGTCGGCGAGTGTGGCCTCGACTACTTCCGGGACCTGTCACCGCGCGAATCACAGCGCCGCGCTTTCGTCGCGCAGCTGGAAATTGCCCTGCAGGCCGGCAAGCCGGTGTTCCTCCACGAGCGCGACGCGCATGCGGACTTCGTCGCGATTCTCCAGGATTTCGCACCCCGCCTCGCCGGCGGCGTTGCGCATTGCTTCACCGGCGGGGCGCGCGAACTGGAACGCTATCTGGCGCTCGGTTTGTCGATCGGCGTGACCGGCTGGGTCTGCGATGAACGGCGCGGCATGGCGCTGCGCGAGGCGGTGCCGCTGATCCCCGCCGATCGGCTGATGATCGAAACCGACGCGCCGTATCTGCTGCCGAGAGACCTGAGCCCGAAACCCGCCTCACGGCGCAACGAACCGGCGTTCCTCGCCCACATCGCCCGCGCCGTCGCCGCGCTTCGCGGCGAGTCGGAGGCGGATCTGGCCGTGAACAGCACACGCAACGCACGCCGGCTGTTCGCCTTACCCGCGCCTACAGATTCGTGATGTCGTGCGGGCTCGGGCGCAATTGCGCCGTCAACCCCGCCCAGGCGGATCGGTAGGACGCCAGCGCCGCCTCGCTCTCCGGATCCGGCTCCGTCGTCGGAAACTCGATATCCAGCGCATCGAGCATGATCGCCGACTTGGGCGTGCCCTTGGCGAATCGCCCGACGTTCGAGAACACGACCCGCCCCTCGACCGGCACCTCACCGACGAGCGCCTTGACGGCGGCTATGCGATCGTACAGCGCCGGCTGCGGGTTATCGAAGGTGTAACGGGTGCCCCGCGCCATCACCGTCCACTCGCTCATCTGGTCGCCGCCGAAAATCAGGCCCGCAACGCGCCGCGTATCCAGTATCAGCACGCCGCGCGTGGTGAGCAGAAGATGGTCGACGTGAATATACCCGCCCATGCCGTCGGGCACCTGTACCTGATGCACGGCTTCGACGCCGATGCGTTCGAGGCGCTCGAGCAGTGCGCGCCGCCTTTTGCCGCGCCGGTGGCTGCGCACGGCGACGATGGACATGGCCGCGAGCGCAAGCACCGCCGCAGCCGCGGTCAACCATCGCGCGGCGGGAACCGGTGCGGTCATTCGATCGCGGCGGCGAGCGACCCGAGGTTCGGCGCCACGTCCGTGAGCCGACGCGGCAACCGAAGCAACCGTGCGAGACTCTCCGGAACCTCGATCGACTTGCCGAGCAACGGTTCGACGACCTCGTTGAACTTGGCCGGATGCGCGGTGGCCACCAGCACCCACGGCCGGCCTGCCCGTTCCCTGGCCGGCAGGCGGTTGTAGACCTCGGCGGCCGTGGCCGTATGGGGACACCACTCACGACCGAAGCGCCGGTAGTCGGCGCGGATCCTCTCCCGGATCGCCTCATCATCGACGCTGTCGGCAACGACCGCGTCGCGCAATTGATCCAAGTCCGGGAACAGGAGTCGCAACCGCTCCATGTTGCTCGGGTTGCCGACGTCCATCGCCGAGGCGAGCGTGGGCACGCTCGGTCGCGGCCGCCACTGCCCGTTGCCGAGAAAGTCGGGCACGGTGCGGTTCGCATTGTGCGCGAGCACGATACGCCCGATCGGCATGCCGATCGCCCGCGCCCACACGGCTGCGAACCCGTTGCCGAGATTGCCGGCAGGGATCACGAAATTCGCCGCCTGGCCGGTGCGCCGCCGGACCTCCAGGCTCGAGGCGACGTAGTAGACCATCTGCGGTAATAAACGGCCGATGTTGATGCTGTTCGCCGAGCTGAAATGATGCTTGCTAGAAAGTTCCGGGTCGACGAACGCCTCCTTCACGAGCCGCTGGCAGTCGTCGAACGTGCCATCGACGCGCAACGACTCGACGTTCTCCCCCCAGCAGGTCAGCTGTTGCTCCTGTCGCGGGCTGACCAGCCCCTTCGGATACAGGATCACGATGCGCACCCACGGCCGGCGATGAAACGCGGCGGCGACCGCGCCTCCCGTGTCCCCGGAGGTCGCCACCAAAATCGTCAAGGGCGGATCCGCCGGGGCGCGCAGCCGCTGCATGCTCTCGGCGAGGAATCGGGCGCCGAAATCCTTGAATGCCGCGGTGGGTCCATGGAAGAGTTCGAGCACGAAGAGCGGATCGGCGCTGGCCTCGACCGCGGTCGTGGGCGCCGGCAAATCGAGCGCGCCGTCCGCGATCTCTCCGATCCGCGATTGCAGGCGATCACCCTCAAAGAACCCGTGCAACACGGCACGGGCGAGCGCCGGCAGACCGCGCAAATCCTCGAGCGTTGCCGCATCGACCCCCGGCAGCCGATCGGGCACGTAAAGACCGCCGTCGGACGCCAGTCCGCGGGCGATCGCATCACTCAGGCTCGAAGGCGGCGCGGCGCCGCGGGTGCTCACATAGCGGATCTCGTTCATCAAGCTTTCACCACTCTGGCCCCATAGTTCTCGATTTTCGAAATCCAGTCGTCCGCGGCCAGGCCGTGGGAGGCGAAAGCCGCGACCATGCCGCCCCGCACCGCCTCGGCGTACTGGATCTCCGACCACGCAAACACCGTCGGACCGGCTCCGGAAATCGAGCAACCCAGGGCGCCAGCCGACATCGCGGCTCGCTTGACGGCAGCGAACCCCGGAATCAAGGACGAACGCTGCGGCTCGATGATCACATCGTTGAACGAGTCGCGAATCATGTCCAGGTCATCCGAATAGCAACCGCTGATGAACCCGGCGAGATTCGCCGTCTGCCAGACGAAATCGGAGCGGCTCACGTCGGCCTTGAGGATCGCGCGAGCCTCGCGCGTGCCGAGGTGCATGTGCGGATGCACGATCACGCAGCGCAACGAAGCGGGAACCGGAATCTTCTTCACCCGCGGATGATCGATCCCGACGGTGAGCACCAGCCCGCCGAACAGGCTCGGGGCGATGTTGTCCAGATGTGCCGAACCGCTCGCCACGATCTCGCCCTGCATCGCGTACATCAACAGCCGCAGCGGCGGTGCCGGCTGCACGAGCAGCGCATTCGCGGCGACCACCGCCGCGACCGCGGATGCGGCCGATCCGCCGAGACCGGAGGCGAGCGGGATGCCCTTCTCGATCTGCATCTCGAAGCCGAAGTCTATACGGAGATCCTCGACCATGGCCTGCACGGCCCGTCCGGCGGTGTTGCGCTCCGGTTCGATCGGCAGCGCACCCGCGATGCCCCTGATCTCCGTGATGCGCACGCCCGGCTCGTCTGACCGGCGCACGCGCACACGGTCGCCGATGGCCTCGACCGTGTGGCCGAGAATGTCGAAGCCGATTCCCACATTGGCAACCGTGGCGGGGGCGAAGGCGGTGACGTCGGTGAGCAAAGCGTTACTCCTCGATCTGACGAACTACAAGTGGGCGCCAAGGTAGGCGGCGAGACGCAGGATGTCGGCGAACACACCGCCCGCGGTGACTTCGGGTCCGGCCCCGGGGCCCTGCACGATGAGCGGATTGTCGCAGTACCGACGCGTCGCGAATCGCACGATGTTGTCGGTCAACGCGATGTTCGCGAAAGCATGACCGGACCCGACCCTCGTCAGCCCGACCGTCGCCGCGCCGGAGGCGTCGATCCGCCCGACGTAACGCAGCACCTCGCCCTTCGCCCGCGCCTCGGCATAGCGTGTCATCATCTCCCCGTCGAACTGCGGTAGACGGTCCATGAACTGCTCGACCGAACAGTTCTCGAGACCCCGCGGCACCAAACCCTCGACCCGTACGTCACTCATCTCGAGCGTCAAGCCCATTTCCCGGCCGAGAATGATCAACTTCCTCGCCACGTCCATGCCGGAGAGGTCGTCACGCGGATCCGGTTCCGTGTAGCCCTTTTGCTTGGCCGTGCGCACGATCGAGGAGAACGGCTCACGGCCGTCGAACACGTTGAACAGGTAGGCGAGCGTGCCGGAGAAGATCCCCTCGATGCTGAGGACGTCGTCGCCGGTCGCACGCAGATCGCGCAGCGTCTGGATGATCGGCAGTCCGGCGCCGACGGTCGCCTCGTACAAATAGTGCGAACCGGCGCCGCGGGCGGCTTCCTGGCAGGCCCGATAAAGGGGCAGTGCACCGCTGTTGGCCTTCTTGTTCGGTGTCACCACATGGATGCCTCTTTCGAGCCATTCGCGGTAGTGTGCCGCGACCTCCGCGCTGGCGCTGCAGTCGATGATCAGGGCGTGCGGGATGTAATCCGGCTGCATCGCCGCCGCGAACTTCGCGAGGTCCAGGGCTTCACCCGCCTGTTGCAGGCGCTGCGGCCATGCCGCCAGGTCGATTTCCCCCGGCTCGATCAGCATCCTCTTCGAGTCGGCGATCCCGCGCACACGCAGGTCCACGTTCAGACCGCGCAAGCGCCCGATCTGACCGCCGATCTGCGCGAGCAGTTCGCGGCCGACCGTACCGGGGCCGATCAGTCCGATCGACAGCGTGTTCGGCGAGAGATAGAAGCCGGCGTGCACCGCGCGCAGCGCCTTGGCCGCACCCTTGCCCTCGACGACGACCGAAATGTTGCGCTCCGATGCGCCCTGGGCAATGGCGCGAACATTGATGGCCGCACGCGCCAGAGAATCGAACACCCGAGCGGCGACACCGCGGGCCCCGGCCATACCATCGCCCACCACCGCGAGGATGCTCATGCCGAGTTCCACGTCGACGCTTTGGATGTGTCCCGAGCGCAGCTCCGTGTCGAACGCGCGACGCACGGCGTCCTCCGCGCGGGCGGCCTGATCGGCCGGAATCGCGAAGCAAATCGAGTGCTCCGAACTACCCTGGGAAATCAGGATCACGGAGATTCCGGCGTCGCGCAGCGCTCCGAACAAGCGATTCGCCGTGCCGGGCACGCCGATCATGCCGGCCCCCTCGAGGTTGACGAGCGCGACCGAATCGATGCTCGTGATGCCCTTGACGGCGTGTGCCGAGACCGGCTTGGCGCAAATCAGCGTGCCGGGCTTCAGTGGCGCGAAGGTGTTGCGGATATAGATCGGGATGTCACGGGCGATCGCCGGTTCCATCGTTTGTGGATGGATGACCTTGGCGCCGAAATACGCGAGTTCCATCGCCTCGTTGTAGGACAACTGGTCGATGACCTGTGCGTTCGGCACGAGCCGGGGATCCGCCGACAGCACCCCGTCGACATCGGTCCAAATGTGGATCTCGGCGGCCTCGAGCAAGGCGCCGAAGATGGAACCTGAGAAATCGCTGCCGTTGCGGCCGAGCGTCGTCGGCACACCCTGCCCGGTCGTCGCGATGAAACCGGTGATGATCAGGCGGCCGACGAACTCCTGCGGCACCAGAGCGCGCAGGCGCCGCTCGCTCTGCTGCCAGTCGACCACCGGCCCGAGCGGGCCCCACTCGACGACGACGACGCGGCGGGCATCGATCCAGAGCACCTCGCCGGCGATCCGGGCGCGCTCGCGCAAAAAGGGCGCGAACAGGCGTGAGGACCAGATCTCGCCATGGCCGGCGATCACATCGCGCAGCGCATTGGGCGCGCCCCTGATCAATCGCACCGTGTGCAGCATGCCCGCCACATCGACGAGGTCGCGCTGCAGTTCGGCGACGTAGACGTCCCGCGCGGCCTTGTCGAGCAACGCGGCGGCAAGCTGCGTATGTCGGGTCTCGAGTGCGGCGAGCGCACTCGCATAGTCACCGTCGGCCTTCTCCGCCAACGCGACCAGGCGAAGAAGATCGTCGGTCACACCCCGGCAAGCGGACAGCACCACCGCCTCGCGCGGATTGTTCGAGGACTCGACGATGTCGGCGACCCGACGAAAACAGCCGTCGTCTGCGACACTCGAGCCGCCGAACTTGTGCACGATCCATTGATTCATAAATTCGCCTCAACCCCGCGGCCACGGCGGGCGATCACGGCGCGCTCACGTGGGACAGCCGCGAACTTTAATCGTACCTGGCCGAGGCAGGCAAGCGATTCCGCTAGACTAGCGCTCATGGACGAGCAATTGACCGGACTGTCGAAATTCTTCGCGCGCGCACGGGCCCGCAACGAGCCACTGGTCATGGCCACCGTGCTCGCAACCGCCGGTTCGACCTACGCGAAGGCCGGCGCCCGGATACTGATCGGCAGCGACGGCGCGGCCAGCGGCATGCTGAGCGGTGGCTGCCTCGAGGCGGATCTGCATGAGCGGGCCGCCCGGGTTCTGGCACGCGACCGTGCGGAGCGCGTGTTCTTCGATTCGCGCACCTCCGATGACCCCATCTGGGGAATCGGCATGGGATGCGAGGGCGCGATGGACGTCTGGCTGCAACCCTCGATGCCACCCGACTATCCGGCGGTCTCCTACCTGCACGATTGCCTCATGCGCGAGGTGCCGGGAGCCATCGCGACCGTGGTCGGCGGCGCGGCCACCGAGACCGAGCTCGGCAAGCATGCCTTCGCAGGTGCTTCGCCGACGGACCCACTGACCGCTGAGCTGGCGGCGGCGGCCGGATCGGCCACCTGCGCGGAGCTCGGCCGGATCCTGTTCGACGGCCGCGGCATCGAGTTCTTCGTCGCGCCGCTCGCCCTGCCGACGAGCTTGCTCATCTGTGGTGCGGGACCCGACGCGGTTCCCGTGCACGCGTTTTCGGCCGAACTCGGCTGGCGGGTCACGATCTACGATCATCGGCCCGCATTCGCCTCCTCGACGCTGTTCCCACAGGCTGTCAGGGTCCTGTGCGGGCGTCCGCAGGAGGCCGCCGAACGCCTCGCGACGGCGCGATTCGACGCCGCCGTGGTGATGAGTCACCAGCTCGCGGCCGACGCGGAATATCTGCGCTGGCTCGCCCGGGAGCCACCGAGATACATCGGCTTGCTGGGGCCGGAAGCGCGGCGCAAGCGCTTGCTGCTCGAACTCGGTGACGCACTCACCGGCATCGCCGACCGTCTGCACGGACCGGTAGGCCTCGACATCGGCGCCACCGCCCCGGCCGGGATCGCGCTCTCTATCGTCGCACACATCCAGGCGGTGCTTGCCGGACGGGCTGGCGGCCCGTTCCGCTGAGGCGCGAATTCTAGGGGCTGCGAGGCTTCCCGCCGGCGCGCCGGCGCGCCGGCG
>JABEVI010000231.1 GCA_013044085.1 Steroidobacteraceae bacterium | reverse complement strand
GCGCTTTCGGCCGGATTATGACGCATTGCGCTTGCTGCGGACGGCCCGCTGCCCGGATAGTGTCGGATCATGAGCAAGCACGGGACAGCGCGCGGTCGCAGGGCGGCTTCCGACTGGGTCATCGGCCAGTTGCGTGGTCTGGCGTCGCCGGCTCCGGGGGTGTTTTCCGAGCGGCGCAGCGTCGAGCGGCGCCGGAGACGCTGGTGGTCGGCACTTTACGGCAGCTTTCGTCCGCGACGCCGCGGCACGCGCCGGCACGAGGATTCGGCGGACTTCCAGGTGCTCGATTGGCACTCCTCGCACCTGCTGATCGTCGCGATCACCATCGTGCTGCTGTGCGCCGGGGATGCGGCGCTGACCTTGCGGCTTCTGTCCGCGGGGGCGTTCGAGGCCAACCCCTTGATGGCCTTCGTGCTCGGCCGCGATGCGGCGCTGTTCGCGGCGGCCAAGATCGCGTTGACCGCCGTGGGTGTGGTGGTCTTGGTGTCTTTTGCCAGATACCGCTTCTTGCGGAGGATTCGCGCCGAGTTTGCGCTCTATACCGTGCTCATCGGCTACGCGGTGCTGATCGGCTACGAGTTCTGGCTCCTGCGCGGGCTTTAGGGCTTCCGGCCGTTCTGACCAAACCCTGGCCTGCGTCACATTCCATATTGTGGTGCCTTGCGTTAAACTTGTGCGAGATGCCGAAATGTCGCGCCAGACGCTGATCGCGTCCATCTTTCCCTCCTAAATTCTTCGCTACGACGCACCCATGACTCAATCAATGGCAGAGCAATCATCGACGACGATGCTCTACGGCGGTAACGCCGCCTTCATCGAGGATTTGTACGAGCAGTATCTCGCGGACCCGGGCTCCGTTTCGTCCGCCTGGCGGGAGTATTTTTCCGCCCTTGCGACCGGCGCGCCGCGGCAGGTCGCCCATGGACCGTTGCGCGAGCGATTGGTCGAGACGATGCGCCGGCCGGTGGCCGTTGGTGCCAACGGCTCGACGGGCGATGAGGTCCGCGCCAAACAGGGCGCGGTCTCGCGGCTGATCCAGGTGTATGCGAGCCGTGGTCACCTGGTTGCCAAACTCGATCCGCTCGGGCTGCAAACTGCGCCGCGCCCTTACGTGCTGGATCTTGAGTATTTCGGCCTTTCGGATGCCGATCTGGAGACCGAATTCTTCACCGGTTCCCGGACGCCGGAAGTGGCGGCCCGAGCGAAGCTCAAGGACATCCTCGCCGACCTGCGTTTCATCTACACGGACACGATCGGTGCCGAATTCACCCATGTGTCCGACACCGAAGAGCGGCTCTGGCTGCAGGATCAGTTCCAGTCGGCGCGGCTCACGCGACGCTTGAGCGCCGAGGAGAAGCGCAACATCCTCTGGCAGTTGACCGCGGCCGAGGGGCTCGAGCGCTATCTGCACACCAAGTACGTCGGCCAGAAGCGCTTCTCGCTCGAAGGCGGCGACAGCCTGATGCCGTTGCTCGACGATCTCGTCCAGAGGGGCGGGGTCGCGGGCGTCGAGGAGATCATCATCGGCATGGCGCACCGCGGCCGTGTCAATGTGCTGATCAACCTGCTCGGCAAGGCGCCGAAGGATCTGTTCTCGGAATTCGAGGGTCAGTACGATCCGATCACGCTGCGCGGTTCCGGTGACGTCAAGTATCACAAGGGGTTTTCGGCGGATCTGAAAACGCCGGCCGGCAACGTGCATGTGGCGCTCGCCTTCAACCCCTCGCACCTGGAAATCGTCGATGCCGTCGTCGAGGGTTCGACACGGGCCCGTCAGCAACGGCGTGCCGACACGCTCGGCGTACGCGTCTTGCCGGTGCTGCTGCACGGGGATGCGGCGTTCGCGGGCCAGGGTGTCGTGATGGAGACGCTGCAGCTGTCCCAAGCCCGGGGGTTTTACACCGGCGGCACGATGCACGTGATCATCAACAACCAGGTCGGCTTCACGACCAGCGACCCGCGCGATGCGCGCTCGACGCTGTATTGTTCCGATGTCGCGAAGATGATCGAAGCACCGATTTTCCACGTCAACGCCGATGATCCGGAGGCGGTTTGTTTCGTCGCCCGTTTCGCGCTCGAATACCGGATGAAATTCCACAAGGACGTGGTCATCGACCTGGTTTGCTACCGGCGGCATGGTCACAACGAAGCCGATGAGCCGGCGGCGACCCAGCCGCTGATGTACCAGGCGATTCGCAACAAGCCGACGGTGCGCCAGCTCTACGCGGAGAGGCTGGCGGCGCAGGGTACGGTGCCGGCCGCGGAGTCGGCGGCGATGATCGATCAATATCGCGCGGGGCTCGATGAAGGGCACCCGCAGGCGCGCGCGGCGCTCGGCTTGATCGGCAACCAGTACACGGTCGACTGGAGCGGCTATCTCGGCGCGGATTGGTCCGAGCCGGTAAAGACCGGTCTGGATCTGGCGAAGTTGCATGCGCTCGGCGTGGCGATCACGACTTACCCGCAAGAGTGGCGTCTGCAGCCGCGCGTGCTCGCGATCATGCAGAACCGCAGCAAGATGATCGCCGGCGAGGCCGACCTCGACTGGGGTTGCGCGGAGAACCTCGCCTACGCGAGCCTGATCCAGGAAGGTTTCCCGATACGCCTGACCGGACAAGACAGCGGCCGCGGCACGTTCTTCCACCGTCATGCGGTGCTGCACGATCAAGCGAGCGGGCGGCGTTACACGCCGCTCGAGCACATGGCGCCCGACCAGCCGAGTTTCACGGTCACCGATTCGGTGCTTTCCGAAGAGGCGGTCATGGGCTTCGAATACGGGTTCTCGACCACCGAGCCGAAGTGCCTGACGATCTGGGAGGGCCAGTTCGGCGATTTCTGCAACGGTGCGCAGGTCGTCATCGACCAGTTCATCAGTTCAGGCGAGGCCAAGTGGGGCCGGCTCTCGGGACTCACCCTGTTCCTGCCGCACGGCTACGAAGGGCAGGGACCGGAACACTCCTCGGCGCGGCTCGAGCGTTTCCTGCAACTGTGCGCCGAGTACAACATGCAGGTATGCGTGCCGTCGACGCCTGCGCAGCTGTTTCACATGCTGCGCCGGCAGATGCTGCGCGCGCTGCGCAAGCCGTTGATCGTGATGATGCCGAAGAGCCTGCTGCGACACCCGTTGTCGGTTTCCCGGCTCGATGATCTGGCGCACGGCGGCTTCCGGAATCTCATCGACGAGATCGACGAGATCAAGCCGGGCACGGTCACCCGGATCGTGTTTTGCAGCGGAAAGGTGTACTTCGATCTTCTCAAGGCGCGCCGTGATTCGAAGTACGGGCACGTGGCCTTGGTGCGGATCGAGCAGCTCTATCCGTTCCCGGCGGACGAATACGAAGCGGTGATCCGCAAATACGCGAACGCCCGCGAGATCGTCTGGTGCCAGGAGGAGCCGCAGAACCAGGGCGGCTGGTATCAGATCCGCCACCGGCTGCAGGCGAAACTCGGCCCGAAGCACCAGCTCCTCTACGCCGGTCGCGCCGGCGCGGCGGCGCCGGCGACCGGCATACCGGCGCTGCATGATCAACAACAGAAGAATCTCGTGACGGCGGCGCTGCAGGGTCAGCCGCCGGAAGAGGCCTCGCGCACGACGATGCGCATTCCCGCCAAAACCAGGACAGGTTCATGACAATCGAAGTTTGCGTTCCGAAGCTGCCGGAATCGGTGGCCGACGCCACCGTGGTCGCCTGGCGCAAGTCGCCCGGCGATACGGTCGCCCGCGACGAGAATCTCGTCGACCTCGAGACCGACAAGGTCGTTCTGGAGGTGCCGGCCCCCGCGGCGGGCGTGCTCACGGAGATCAAGATCGCGGACGGTGTGACCGTGACCAGCGGCCAGGTGCTCGCACTGATCGAGCCGGGCGCGGTTGCCGCCGCCGCGCCCAAATTAAGTCCGGCCGCCAAGCGGGTCGCCGAGGAACACAAAATCGACGCCGCCGCGCTCAGCGGTTCGGGCCGCGACGGGCGGGTGTCGAAGACCGATGTGGTGAACTATCTCGCCACGAAGGAGGCGGCGCCCCAGGGAGCCGCAGCCGCGGCCGCAGCTCCGGCTCCGGCGGCCCCCGCGGTTCGCACCGGCCGCAAGGATCAGCGGGTTCCGATGACGCGCCTGCGCGCGCGCATCGCCGAGCGCATGGTGCAGGC
>JABEVI010000230.1 GCA_013044085.1 Steroidobacteraceae bacterium | reverse complement strand
TCCCGGCCCTGCAGCCTGAAACCGGCGAGCGTCTCGGCGAATGCGTCCACCGACAGGTTGGCGAGCTCGGCGATCGAGCGGTCGCGGAAAGTAACCGCGAGTGCGAGCGGATTGAGCCGTCGGCCGCCGCACTCGGGGCAGAGCGCGGCCGCATCCGCGGCCGGATCGGCGTTCCATGCCGACTCCTCGCCGCTTTGTTCGGCGTCGAACCCCGGCAGCTCGAGGCCGGTGCCGAAGCAATGGGTGCACCAGCCATGTCGGGAATTGTACGAGAACAGCCGCGGATCGAGCGGTGCGAAGCCGGTGCCGCAGTTCGGACAGGCGCGTTGGGTCGAGAAACGCCGTCCGTCAGCCCGCCTGCCGCCGGGCTCCTCGACGATCACCACGCCGCGACCGAATTCGAGCGCGCGCGCAAGAGCGGTGCGCAGTTCGCGCTCGTGCGCGACCGACACCTTTATGGTGCCGATCGGCAGCTCGATGTCGTGCTCCACGAAGCGGTCGATGCGCGGCCACTTCGCGGTCGGCAGCAGTTCCCCATCGACACGCAGCGCGGCGAAGCCGCGATTGCGGGCCCACTTCGCGAGTGCGGTATACAGACCCTTGCGGGCGCTGATGAGCGGTGCGTACAGCTCGATCGAGCGACCGCGATGGCTGCTCAGCAGGCGCGCACCGATCGCCTCCTCGGTCTGCGGCTCGATCGGCACGCGGCAATCGGGGCAATGCGGCAGACCGAGCTTCACGTACAGCAGACGCAGGAAGTGGTGAATCTCCGTCAAGGTCGCCACGGTGCTCTTGCACCCACCGCGGCTGGTGCGTTGTTCGATCGCGACCGTCGGCGGAATCCCGCGGATCGCATCGACGTCCGGTCGTGCCGCCGGTTGTACGAACTGGCGCGCGTAGGCATTCAGCGACTCCAGATAGCGGCGCTGACCCTCGGCGAACACGATGTCGAAGGCGAGCGTGCTCTTGCCGCTGCCGGAGACGCCGGTGATCACGGTGAAGCGCTCGGTGTCGATGCAAACGTCGATGTTCTGAAGATTATGCTCGCGCGCGCCATGTATCTCGATCACGCCGCGGCGAGGCGCGACGGAGGGCGGCACCTCGCGTACACCGGGCGCGGTCGCCGCGATCGACCCGGCTTCGGCGAGCGCCCTGCCGGTATGCGAGCCGGCGATCGCCATGAGTTCGCGGGGCGTGCCGACGCCGACCACGTGGCCGCCGCCGTCGCCGCCCTCGGGGCCGAGATCGATGATCCAATCGGCCGCGCCGATCACGTCGAGATTGTGCTCGATGACCAGCAGCGAATGCCCGCGCTCGAGCAAGCGGGCGAATGCGCGCAACAGCTTGGCGATGTCCTCGAAGTGCAAACCGGTCGTCGGTTCGTCGAAGATGAACAGTGAGCCGGCCGTGCTCGAGGCGAGCCTGGCCGGGCGCGCGGCGAGATGCGCGGCGAGTTTCAGCCGCTGCGCCTCGCCACCGGACAGGGTGGGCACCGGTTGGCCGAGGCGCAGGTAGTCGAGGCCCACTTCGGCGAGCGGTTCGAGCGCGGCGCCGATCCGCGGGTCGGCGGCGAAGAACCCGAGCGCCTCGGAGACCGTCATCTCGAGCACATCGGCGATGCTCGCCGGCGGGTGGCCCGGCCGCTGCAGGCGCACCTCGAGCACCTCACGCCGATAGCGCCGGCCGTCGCAGTCCGGGCAGCGCAGGTAGACATCGGCGAGAAATTGCATCTCGACATGTTCGAAGCCGTTGCCGCCGCAGCCCGGGCAGCGGCCGTTGCCGGCGTTGAAGCTGAAGGTGCCGGCGGTGTACTTGCGCGCGCGCGCCTCCGGCAGGGCGGCGAATGCCTTGCGGATCGCGTCGAACGCGCCGACGAAGCTTGCCGGGTTCGAGCGCGTGGTGCGGCCGATCGGGTTCTGGTCGACCATCACGACGTCGCCGACCGCTTCGGCCCCGCACAGGCGTCGATGAGGCCCCGGCGCCTCGGTCGGACGGCCTTGGGCGCGCAGCAGCGCGCGGTAGAGCACGTCATGCACGAGCGTCGATTTGCCCGAACCGCTGACACCGGTTACGCAGACCAGCTTGCGCAGCGGGAATTCGACGTCGATGCCTCGAAGATTGTGCTGCGCGGCTCCTTCGAGGCGCAGCGCCGGGCCACCGCTCGCCGGCAGCCCGGTGCCCACGGAGCCCACGGCGGCTCGTTTGCGGCCGAACAAGTAGTCCGCGGTCAGCGACGTGCGCGTCAGGGCGAATTCCGGCAGCGAACCGAAGAACACCACCTCACCGCCGTGCTCGCCCGGCCCCGGACCGATGTCGAGAATCCGGTCCGCCGCGTGCATGATCTTCGGATCATGTTCGACGACCACGAGCGTATTGCCCGCATCACGCAGCCGCCGCATCACCGCGGCGATGCGACCGACATCGCGCGCGTGCAGACCGATCGAGGGTTCGTCGAGCACGAACAGCGTATTGACCAGCGAGGTGCCGAGCGCGGTCGTCAGATTGATGCGTTGCACCTCACCGCCGGAGAGCGTGCGCGCCTGGCGGTCGAGATTCAAATAGCCGACACCCACCTCACAGAGATAGCGCAGACGCGTCCGGATTTCCTCGAGCAACAGCTTCAAGGCCTGGTCCTGCGCCGAGGCAAGTTCGAGCCGCTCGAAGAAGCCGAGACATTGGTCGATCGGCAGCAGCGCGAGTTCGCGGATGTTCGCGCCCGGTGTGCCGATTCGCCAAAGCAAGGAATCGGGCTTCAGGCGCGCTCCGCCGCAGGCCGCGCAGGGCGTATAGCTGCGATAGCGCGCCAACAGGACGCGGATGTGCATCTTGTAGGCCTTGGATTCGAGCCAGGTGAAGAACCGGCCGACTCCATACCAAAGCTTGCCGTTCCAGTCGCCTTCGCCGTCGATGACCCACGCCCGATCCGCGGGCGACAGGTCCCGCCAGGCGACGTCGAGGGGTTTGCCGCGCCTTTTGGCGAAGCGCAGCAGGTCGCGCTGGCACTCGGCGTACGCCGGGGTCTGCCAGGGTTTGATCGCACCCGCGCTCAGGCTCAGCCCCTCGTCGGGGATCACCAGCGCGTAGTCGACGCCGATCGTGCGGCCGAAGCCGCGGCAGGTTTCGCAGGCCCCGAGCGGTGAATTGAAGCTGAAGGCGCTCGGCGTCGGCTCGGCATAGGTGAGGTCGCAATCCGGGCAGTGCAAACCGGTCGAGAATCGCCACGGTGGCGCAGCGGCGCCGTCCGCGCCCAGGGCATAGACGTCGATGCGGCCATCGCCGAGTCGCAGCGCCGCCTCGATCGCCTCGGTTTGCCGGGCCAAGTCCGCGCCGGACCAGCGAAACCGATCCTGAACGACCTGCAGGGTGAGGTCGCGGCGCTCGTGGATGCGCGAATAACCCTGGCGCTCGAGCAAGGCGAGCACCTCGGCCTCGGTGAAGTTCGGCCGGATCGGCACCGGAAAGCTCAGCACCAGGCGCGGGTCCCCGTGCGCGAGGGCCAGGCGACCGAGGGCGGCGCGGATCGTCTCGACGCCGTCCCGGCGCACCGGCCGCTCGCAGCGACGGCAATGCAGGGTCGCGGCACGCGCATACAGCAGCTTCAGATGATCGTTCAGCTCGGTCATCGTGCCGACGGTCGAGCGCGAGGTGCGTACCGGGTTGGCCTGGTCGATCGCGATCGCGGGGGGCACGCCGTCGATCCGCTCGACCTGCGGCTTGTCCATCCGGTCGAGGAACTGGCGGGCGTACGGCGAAAAGGTCTCGACATAACGCCGCTGACCTTCGGCGTAGAGCGTGTCGAACACCAAGGAGGACTTGCCGGAGCCGCTGACGCCGGTGACGACGGTCAGCTCGCCCACCGGAAGGTCGAGGTCGATATTCTTCAGGTTGTTTTGGCGGGCGCCGCGGATGCGGATCGCCGTGCGCTCAGCGTCCGGCAAACTGTTCCATCATCAGGCCGGTGCCGCCACGCGTTACATGCGCGACGATCGCGGTGCGCCGGTGGATCTTGGTGACCAAGCCCAGATTGATCGCGAACGCGAGCTGTACCTGTTGCCCCTTGCGCAACCCGAGGTTCTCGGTCTCCACGAAAACGCCGTTCGCGCTCAGATTCTTCGCCTTGCAAATCCGGCTCTTCCGCCCCGGCAGGACGACGTATACCGTCGTGCGTGCGCGATGGCGGGTATGCAAACGACGCTCCATCGATGTCGGCCTCTTCGTCACATGCACAGCGTGCAAGCCGGCATTATGCACTCGCGCGCAGCGGCCGCGAAAGGTCCGGACTTATGTCGAATCAGGTGACGTCTTTGCGGCGGATGGCCAGCTGTTCGGGGGCATCGATGCCGACCTTGACGCGCCGCCCGGTGCTGCCGAGCAGCGTGATGAGGATCGGGCCGTTCGCGAACAACTGTTGCAAGGTCATGGTGCCGTCCGTGCCTTCGGCCGGCTGGATCAGGATCGACTCATCGGCGCGGCGGCTGAGGACCAGCATGGCTCAGGCCTGCGCCAATGCCCGCACCGCGCAAACCCTCGTCTGGCCTTGCGGTCCGTAGGTGCCCGGCGCGCCACCACGCAGCGCATCGAGCAGCTGTCGTACCTGGTGCTGGCGCGAATGGATGATGTAGCCGTTGATTTCGTTGGCCTGGCGGCAGCTGTCGGCGACGCTCAGCAGAGCCTGCCAGCGCCGCACGATCGCCGCGGAGGGCGCCTTGACCTCGGGCCAGAGTGCCTCGCGCCGGGCTTCGAGGCTGGCGAAGCGCTCGATCAGATCGCTCTTCTGTGCGGCGCGGGCGGTAACCGCCTCGGGCGAGGTGCCCGTCAAAGCCTCGCGCTCGGCTTGCAGCACGGCCGAGAGTTCTTGCGCGAGCGCGAGCTCCTGGTCCAGAGCGTCGGCGAGGCGGGCTTCTGCGTCGCGGTTCATGTCAGGTGCCTGGCTTCAGACCGCGCTCGTACTGCAGCATCTTGGTCGCGACCTGAGCGCTGTTCACCTGGTAGGTGCCGTTCTGGATCGCGAGCTTGACCGCCGAAACCTTGGCGGAATTGACGACCGGCGCGCCGGCGACCGCCTCTGAGAGCTTCTGCATCGTCCTGGCCGGACCCGTCAGGGTCAGTTGATCCACCGCGGATGCCGCCGTGGCGGCCGCTCCGGGCGCCGCCGCCTGCGATTTGTCCGCAACCTGGCCATTGCCGCCGGAGCCCTTGACCGGCACCGGCAGTTCCGCCGCCTTATATCCTGAAATCTTGTTCGGCACCGAAATGTCTCCTGGGGTCATCGTCTGTGCCCATGTCAGTTTATCGTCGCAGCCCCGATGAACTTGAGTCGTTCACCGCAAACCACCTGCTTGATCGGGGTTATCGACTGTGATGCAGTTCACTGAAGGGTCAAGGCACTAAAATTTGTACCGTCTGGTCGGAACGTGCCACCCCCTCGACGATTTTACCCGAGGAAAGGTTCTCTACCTTGATGCGCTGGTTCACCAACGCATCGCCGAGGGCGCGACCGGTCATGGTGACGCTGATGCCGCCCGTGGTAGCGACGAGCGTCACGGTCTGGCCCCGCCGGACCGCCGGTGTGCCAAGCAGCATTTGATCGGTCAGGATCGTACCCTGCGCGATCGGCCGTGCGGCGGTCAAGCCCACCGCGATCGAGGCCGAATCCAGGAATCCGGGCGGCAACTGGGTCATGTCACGGGGCTGCACGCTCAAATCGCTTGCCGTCAATACGGTGCCGGCGACGATCGCGTGCGCGGCCAGCGCGACGGGGGTCACCCCGACCACAGTGGCCGGTACATAGATATGCCAGGGGTTGGCGCCCGTGCAGCGCACGATGAGCAGGACGCGGCCGCTCACGGCGAGGCCGGGTGCCCGCGTGGCGCTGACCGGTTTATCGCAGCGACGCAGGCGCAGGTTCGGCGCCAGCGCTCCCAATTTGATGCGCTGGCTGGCACTGATCGGCCCCAGCGCGCGCGCCGCCGCGGCCTGGGCGACGGCCGCCAGGTGCGCCGGATTTTCAAACAGGGGTCGCGCCGCCGGCAATCCGGCGGCCGCGGCGCCGAGCGGCAGGCTAAGGAGCAGCGAGGCCACTCTTCGCGTGGGGCCGTGCGGACGGCGACGGGATTTTGGCGCTTTCAGTGGCATGCCTGCATAGATAAGCAAGCCTCGTGCCAGCGTCGGGGGGGCGGCCATGCGGCAAACCGGCAAGCCGGCGAGGCGCCGCCCGGCTGCCACCGCCGGTGGGCGGCAAAGATTTGCCGCCCACCGGCCCTTCGTTGGCGCTGAAAGGAGAGATCGCTCACACATCCAGGCACTTTCAGCCCTTGGCATGGCTCTTGCTTTGTTCTCGGTCGAGGAGGTCTTACGCCATGTT
>JABEVI010000006.1 GCA_013044085.1 Steroidobacteraceae bacterium | reverse complement strand
TCAAGCGCCTGCGTATCCAGCCCCTTGTCCACCCAAACGGGTTCGCCGATCGCAATCACGATGCGTGCGAAGGGCTTGGGGATCACGAATCGGTCCCAATGAAACATCCACGCCCGCGAGGCGGCATAGCTGATCGGTACGATCGGGCGCCCGGAGATCTGCGCGAGCAAGATCGCGCCGGGTTTGAACACCCACGGCGGACCGCGCGGGCCGTCCGGAGTGATCGACGGCGAGACCGCCTCATGCATGAGTGCATGATAATAGTCGCGCAAGGCACGCGCGCCGGTGTGTGACGAGGAACCGCGGATCACCACGCCGCGCAGTCGCGAGACGAGCATGGCGCCGATCTCACCGTCGACCGAAGGGCTGATCAAGAAGCCGGGCCGGATGCCCTCGGCGCCGCGGTCGAGCAGAGCCTTGACGCAAAATAGCTGGTGTTGATGCCAATAAACCGGAATGAACGAGGGCGCGCGGTGCAGCGCCTCGGCGATGTGCGCCTCCCCGTCGACACGCACCACCCGTGACCAGGACCAGACCAGACGCACCAGCGCGAGACCGACCGGAACGATGATCCGGTACAACATCGAGCGCAGCGGCGTCAGCCGTCGCGCGGAGCGCGTCTGCCGCCGATAGATCGAATTGCGAAGACCGCCGTCGTCCGGTTGCTTTGGCACGGCCGGCATTGTCTGGAAGCTGCGGCCGGCGCGCAATAGCGGCAAGGCTCAATCGCGTGACCCTTAAGTTACAATGCAGTGATGTACTGGCAAGCGACCCCGCCGGGGCCGGCGGAGGGCTTCGACCTCGGCGGCACCGATGAAACCTTGGCCCGCCTGAGCACCTGGTTCGGTGCCTATGGCAACGTCTACCGGGTGTTCTCGCCGAGCCGTGGCGCGTATTTCTACGTGCTCAATCATCCCGACGACGTCCGCCATGTGCTGTTGTCGAACCATCGCAACTACACCAAGGGCGAAGGCATGGACCGGGTCCGCCTGCTCCTCGGCAACGGCATCATGACGAGCGAGGGAGATTTCTGGCGCGCGCAGCGGCGCATGATCCAACCGGCATTCCACCGGCGCGTGCTAGCGCGCTTCGATGCACTCATCGGCGCGGTCAATGACCGCTATGCCGAAGTCTGGGCGCAACGCGCGGCACGCGGCGAAGCGATCGACGTCGCCGCCGAGACGAGCGCGCTGACGCTCGAGATCGTGCTGCGCTCGATATTCGGCACCGATCTTCAGCGCCTCGAGCACCGGCTCGGCGCCAATCCATTCGACGTGCTCGCGACCGACACGGCCCGCGACCTGCGTTTCGCCTACCGCTTCCGCTCGCTCGCACGACTGATCGGCGAGCTCGCCGCGCAACGCCGCGCCGGAACCGAAGAACACTTCGATTTCCTGGCAATGCTCATGCAAGCGCGGTCGCGCGAGGACGGCGCACCGATGAGTGAGGCGGTGCTCGTCGACGAGATCATGACCTTGATCGTCGCCGGCCATGAAACCACGGCCGCCGCACTCGCCTGGACCTGGTACCTGATCGGCCGGCACCCGCAGACGGCGGAACGCCTGCAGGCGGAGGCTGAAGGTGCGCGACGCGCGAACCCGGGCGCCGCCGGCCCGATGGGGCTCGAGGCCGCCGAGGCGCTGGCGTTCACCCGCCAAGTGATCCAGGAGTCGCTGCGGCTGTATCCGCCCGGATGGCTGTTCACGCGCCGCAGCATCGAAGCGGATCGTCTCGGCGGGCACTTGATCGGCCCGCGAACGGATCTGTTCATCAGCCCGTATATACTGCACCGGCACCCGGATTTCTGGGATGCGCCGGAGGAATTCAAGCCGGAGCGTTTTGCCTCGGCCGACTCCGCGGAGCGACACCGCTTCGCGTACCTGCCGTTCTCCGTAGGGCCCCGGCACTGCATCGGCGAAAACCTCGCGATGTTCGAGATGCTCGTGCATATCAGCACCATGAGCCGGCGCTTCCGGCTTGCTCCGGCGAACGACGATCCCGTGGAATTCGAGGCGCAGATCAACCTGCGGCCCCGCTCCGCTCTCATGATGACGGTAGAGGAACGATGACGAACGACACCCTGGTCGAAATTCTCGAGACGAACCGCGGCGTGGACCGCTCGGTCTGCTACATCGACGGCGAGAACTCGGAGCGCCGCGTCACCTACGGTGAGTTGCACGAGCGCGCGCTCGGCATCCTGCATCACCTGCAGTCGCTCGGCGCGGCGCGCGGCGACAAGATGATCCTCTTCCTGAGCGACAACGAACAATTCATCGACGGCTTCCTGGCCGCCGTCTGCGGCGGGATCCAGCCGGTGCCGCTTGCGGTCGGCATCAGCGACGAGCACCGCCAGAAGCTGCTGCGCGTCGCCCGCAAACTCGGCAAGCCCTGGTTGTACACCGATGTGAAGAGCCTCGAGCGCCTGCAGTTGCTCGCCGCCGAAGTCGGCGAATCCGCGTTGTTCGCAGAATTGAAGGCGCGCAGCTTTCTGGTCGAGTCGATCACCGACGTCTCGCGTCCCGGCAAAATTCATCGGCCCTCGCCCGAGGATCCGGCGTTCATCCAGTTCTCCTCCGGCTCGACCAGCGAACCGAAGGGCGTGGTGCTGACGCACGGCAATCTGATCGCCAATACCCGCAGCGCGACGCTCGTCGACCGTTTTAGCGATGCGGACGTGACCTTGAGCTGGATGCCGTTGACTCACGACATGGGGCTGATCGGTTTCTTCCTGATGCAATTCGCCAATCGCGCGCACATCAACCTGATGCAGACGGAACTGTTCGTCCGACGTCCGCTCCTCTGGCTGCAGGTGGCCGCCCGCAAGCGGGCGACGATCACCTGCTCACCGAATTTCGGCTACCGCCATTTCCTGAAGGTGCTCGGCGAACGACGGCTCGACGGTGTCGATCTGTCCTCGATCCGACTGATCTTCAACGGTGCCGAGCCGATCTCGGTCGACCTGTGCAATGAATTCATGGACAGGCTGGCACACACCGGGTTGCGCCGGCAGGCCATGTATCCGGTATACGGGCTTGCCGAGGCCTCGCTCGCGGTGAGCATGCCGCCGCTCGACACGGAGTACCGCTGGATCCGGGCCAACCGCCATCAACTCGGCCTCGGCGCACGGATCGCGTTGAACCCCGCGCAGCCCCGTGATGCCCTCGAATTGATGTGCGTCGGCCGGCCGATACCGCAAACCGAGGTGAGAATCGCCGACGAGGCGCGTGCGCCGCTGCCCGAGGAGCATGTCGGACGCATCCTGATCCGCGGACCGAACGTGACCCGAGGTTACTTCGCGGATCCGGAATCGACCGCCACTGCGCTCGACTCCGAGGGCTGGCTCGACACCGGTGATCTCGGGGTGTTCCACGAAGGCTCGCTCTACATCACCGGACGGGCCAAGGAAATCATCTTCGTCAACGGCCAGAACTATTACCCGTACGACCTGGAAAACATCGCGCAGCGCGCCCCCGGCCTCGAGCTCGGCAAGGTCGTCGCCGCCGGCGTGAGCCGCCCCGGCGCGCGCGGCGAAAGTCTGGTGGTGTTCGTGCTGCACCGCGCCTCCCTGGAGGAATTCCTGCCGACCGCGAACACGGTTGCGCGCCTGATCAACGAGCATGCCGGGCTGGAAGTGGCCGAAGTGGTCCCGGTCAAACGCATCCCGAAAACGACGAGCGGCAAGGTCCAACGCCATCTGCTCGAGGCGGGGCTGCTCGACGGAGAATTCGACGCGGACTTGGCGGCACTCGCGGCCCTGCGTGCCGCCAAGTCCGGCGGCGGACATCTGCAGGAAGGAGAACTCGCGGGGCGCCTGCGGGCGATATGCGAGGCGGCATTGCCAGGAAAACGCATCGAGGTCGACGACAATCTGTTCGAGATCGGCGCAAGCTCGCTCAAGCTAATCGAGATCCACGAGACGATCGAGCAGGATTTTCCGGGCATGATCGACTTGACCGAGCTGTTCGACCATCCGACCATCAGCGAACTGGCCGCACACCTGCAGAACAAGCTGGCGGCGACACCGAACTGACGGCCGGGAGGCACGGCGTGTCGGTCGGAGACGACAACTTGCGCGCGGCGGCGCGCGCGATAGATTCGTGCTCATCGAGATGACCGTGCGTCGACGACACCAACTGGCCTTGCTCGCACTGCTTGCAGCGCCGCTGTGCGGCCTGCGTGCGTTCGCCGCACTCGGTGGCGACGCTGTGAGCGTCGCGGCGGATGCGAATGAACTCGGCGCGACGGTCGCAACGACTCCAATGCAGCGTTACGAACTGATGACGATCTCGGCAGACAATGGCCTGCGGTTGCGCGAATACGCGACGCTCGGCGGCCAGGTGTTCGCCGTGACCTGGCAGGGACCGTTCGAGCCCGATTTGCGCCGCCTGCTCGGCGCACAATACCCCGCCTATACCCGCGCGGTTGCGGCGCTGCAAAGACCCGGACTGCAGCGATCCTTGAGGATCGTCCTGCCGACCCTGGTCGTCGACCTCGCCGGACACCTGCGAGCCTATTCCGGGCGCGCTTATTTGCCGTCGCTCGTGCCCGCCGGCGTGACGCCGGCGCAGCTGCACTAGGATTCCTGG
Organism: Steroidobacteraceae bacterium; assembly: GCA_013044085.1. Lineage (GTDB taxonomy): Bacteria > Pseudomonadota > Gammaproteobacteria > Steroidobacterales > Steroidobacteraceae > Bog-1198. The sequence continues at coordinate 1,580 of JABEVI010000006.1, read as the reverse complement.
GCGGAGCGGCGCGATGCATGCGACACCTCGGGCGCTGATCCTCGCGGCGGTGAGCCTGCTGACGGCCTGCGTCGGCAGCAACAACCCGGCCGCCGGCGGCGGTACGGTGGCGGCGACTCCCACGCTGAACGTCGTTTCGCTGAGCATCGATTCGGGGCCGAGCGGCGCACCCGGCCAGTTCAACCACGCTTATGTGACGGTCCGGGTATGCACGCCGGGCAGCACGTCGCAGTGCGCCAACATCGATCATGTGCTCATCGACACCGGATCCTCCGGCTTGCGATTGGTGCGCTCCGTGCTGACCGCCGCCGGTGTGACGCTGCCCACTGCGCTCGACGCATCCGGCCAGTCGATCGAGGAATGCGTGAGCTTCGGTGGCGGGCAAACCTGGGGGCCGGTGGCGAGCGCGGACGTCACGCTGGCCGGCGAAACCGCCGCCGCGTTGCCGGTCCAGATACTCGACGACACCGGCACCGGCGCACCGCCCCCGGCGAACTGCGGCGCCCAGGGCACCTTGATCAACGGCGTCGCCGGTTTCGGCGCCAATGGCCTGCTCGGCATCGGTGTGTTCCGGCACGACTGCGGGGCCGGTTGCGTCAACGCCGCGACGCCCCAACCGATCTATTTCGGCTGCTCGGCCGCCGGCACCTGCGCGGCGGAGAACGTCGCACTCAACGCCCAGGTGACAAATCCGGTGGCCGCGTTCCCGGTCGACAACACCGGCGTGATCATCGAGCTGCCGAACCTCATCAACGCGAACGGCGATTTGAGCGCGCAGGGCCAGATGATCATCGGCATCGCGACCCAGACGGACAACGCCATGCCCGCCACCGGGCTCACGGTGCTCGGCACGGACTCGGGCGGCAACTTCACGACCGCCTACAACGGCGGTGCAAGCCTGCCGGCCTCGATCGATTCGGGCACGGAAGACTACGCGTTCGAGGATCCGACGATCGCGGTTTGCGCCGCCGGCGCCTTCGTCGGCTACTACTGCCCCACCGTTGCGCCGCTCGCCGTGTACGCCGTCAACATGGGTGTCGGCGCGAACAGCGCTGCGAACACCGTTGATTTCGCCATCGCCGATCCGAACACCTTCGCGCCGAACGCCTCGGCGTTGCCGAACCTCGGCGGCGGCGGCAGCTCCGGCCGATTCACCTGGGGCATGCCTTTTTTCTACGGGCGTAACGTCTACGTCGGGATCAACCAACGCGTCGCAGGACTTTACACCGGGCCGTTCTTCGCCTACTGATGCGCGCCATCGCCGCGCTCAGCCGGCGGCCAGTTCACTCACGATCACACCGAAGCCGCGCTCAGCGGCGACATCGCGCGCCGATGCCCCGGCTTTGTTGCGCAGCGCCCGATTCGCGCCGGCGCCGATCAGCAGCCGGCAGATCTTCGCATGCCCGCCGCGGCTGGCGGCGATCAGCGCCGTATCGCCCGCCCGATCGCGCACATTCAGATCCGGCTGGTGCGCGAGCAGAGTCTCGAGCACCGCATGCCGGCCGTTCGCCGCGGCAATGATGAGCGGGGTATCACCACGCTCATCGCGCGCATCGAGTGGCGCCCTTGCCGCCAGCAAT
>JABEVI010000043.1 GCA_013044085.1 Steroidobacteraceae bacterium | reverse complement strand
GACCAGCGATATTCCGGCTCAGCCAGCCCGAGCGCCTCCACATCGTCGGCCGGATGGATACAGCGGCGGATCAACTCCTCCGCCTTGTCCAAATAGGCCCGTTTAGCGCTCAATTGATAGGCATCGAGCACCGCATTGATCGAATTGCCGGCGCCCCTGCCGGCCTTGTGATAATCATCGCCCACCGTCTTGCTTGCAAGTCCGGTCGGCCCCGGATCGATCAGCCCGAGCGCGCTCTTCGAACCGTCATCCATGTCGATGACCCAATCCGCCAGTTCCAGGACGGCGGCCGCCGCCTCCGGATCGCCCGTCAGATGGAAGTAGAGCAACAGACCGCTGGTGTAGTTGTGCTCATTGCTCGGTCCACCGCCGTAGGACGGTCCGCGGCCGTTGTGGCCGCTATAGGTGCGATGCGTACAGGTCGCCGCCGGCATGTGATGATCCGTGTGCCAGAACAAGCCGCGATTGAACGCCGCCCGGTCCTCATCCGTGTGATAGATGTCGATGTCGATCGTATGCCGCGCCGCCTCCACGCCGAGGTCCCGCCAGCGCCCATCGCCGGTGCGCAAGTAGTGCACCAACGCGCCGTGGATGAAGTCGTATTGATTGTTGTAATGCGAGACGAGCGGTCTCGAACCCCGATCCCGCACGGCCTCGTGATCGGCGTACAACTCGCCGAAATTTCGCCAACCGTACTCGTCGATCAGTTCGCGCTTCTTGCAGAAGGCATGCGGTCCCTCGATGATGGCGTTGACGTAGCGCAGATACTCTGCATTCGGATCGTGGCTTGCGGCGACGAAGGCTTCGATGACACGCGAGGTTTCCACCCAATCCGGGTCGATCGCGACCCTCAGGGGTCGTTGCCGCTGCGCAAGGCAGGAAGCCTCGCCCGACCCTCGGAATTCGAGGAACACGCGGTGCCGCTTCTGCTCACCACCCTGCAAGGCGTGCGGTACGCCACTTTCACCCGGAAAGAGTCCGACACTCAGGGCCGCACCGTTCCAGCGCAAGGCCTTCGGGAAGTTCTGCCAGAAATCCTCGCACGTCGCCGCGATCGAACCCGCCGCGCCGTGCACCTCGACCGCGGGCGTCGCCCGGTCGCCTTCCGCGATCAACATATGCTCACCGGCATCGCCGCATCGCACCCGGTAGCCACGGAACAACACGCCGGATCGATTCTGGCCGTCGACGTGATTGGACGAATCCCAGTTCTCCCCGCCGCTCGAGTCCTGATAAACCGACCAAGGGATCGGTTCCTCACGGCGCAGGCGCTCAGGACTTTCGGCATACCAGTGCAGCGCGTTGACCGGTCCCGCCGGCTCGAGCGCCAGCGACAGATCCTCGAACAACACCGTGCCGCGATCCGCGAGATCCCACAAGCCCCCGGGATGATAGGCCGCGTGCGGATTGCGGATCTGGTACTCGAGGTCAAGGCCCGTCGCGCCGCTGACGAAGCTGAAGCGCGCCTTGAACTCGAGAGCACTCTCGCCGTCTTCGCCGCGGAACACCCCCTCGGCGACCAGACGGGCGTAGATCGGTCCCGACTCCTCGACGTACAGGCGTCGGGTGACCGCGGTGTACAGACGGCCGCTGCAACCCCGCAGGCGCACCGTGACGCCCGCGGGCGTGAGCCGTTCCTGATCGCCCACCCGCACCGAACTGATCAAGGCCTCGCCGCTGCGGCACAGCCGAAAGCGCGCGGCGCCGGTGTCGACCGTCCAATCCTCCTCCTGCGGCTCGAGCTTCAATACCGGCGCATCCGGCTGCCGACTCTGTCGGGCATCGCCCGCCGGCAGGACACCGAACTGCGCCACGCCGTGCGCCGGCACGTCGGCTAGTGCGTCCACGAGCAGCCAGCGTATCGTCGCATCCGGCCACCGCGAGAGCGCCCGTGCCTGTCCGGGCAGCTGGCAGTCGGCGGCATCGACGATCGCAACCGCATCGGCCTCGCGCAGCAAACCCTCCGGCACCGGCACCCCAAGGCGCACCCATTCGCGCCGCCGCTCCACGCCGGCGTCCTCTCGCAAGACCCAGGGAATGCGAAAGGTTCCCCCGCTCATGCCGACATCCGCTCTTGCCGGTTGCCCGGGGGAAAGAGTTCATCGAGCACGCGCAGGTTCTCCTGCCAGGAATAGGCTCGCTCGACGCACCGGCGCGCACTGACTCCCAGCGCCTCGCGCCGCCCGGCATCGCCGAGCAATTCGATCGTCGCTGCCGCGAATTGCGCCTCGTCATCGGCAACGAGCAGATCCCGTCCCGGCAAAGCCTGCACCCCCTCGAAGGCGCCGCGGCTCGCAATCACCGGGCGGCCCATCGCCATCGCTTCGAGGATCTTGTTTTGCACCCCCCGGGCGATGCGCAGCGGCGCGATGCAAATGCTCGCATTCGCAAGGTAATCGCGCACATCGTCGACGAAGCCGGTGACGATGATCCCGGTATCCTTCGCGAGCCCGCGCACCGCGCCACTCGGCCGATTCCCGACGATGTACAGTCGCACCTCAGGTCGGGCGCGCCGGATGAGCGGCAAAATTTGCTCGGCGAACCAGCACATCGCATCGACGTTCGGCCGGTAGTCCATGACGCCGGTGAAGACGAGACTCGGTCCGGCCGGCATCTGCCGCGCCCGATACTGCGGCGAGAAGTAGTCCAGATCGACGCCATTGCCCATGACCGTCAGATTCGCCGGGCATCCCGGGCCCGGGAAGCAGTCTCTTTCCCGGACGCTTGCCACCAGCACCCGGTCGAAACTCGCGGCGATGCGCCGCTCATAGGCGCCGAGATGTCGCGCTTCATGCCGATAGATCCACGCCACCCAGGGGGCCGAATGCTGCGCGTACTGATGCCACTTGAGCGAATCGACGTCGATCAAATCCATGACCCGCGGCAGCCCGGCGAGCCGCGCCGCGTGTCGTGACCGGTACAGATATTCGGCCATCGGCGATGAGGAACACAGCAGCGCCTCGATCCGCTCGCGCTCGATCAAGTCATCCAGCTTGCGTTGCAGCGCACGTGAATAAAAGCACTCGACGCTGATCGAGCGTGCTCCGAGCAACGCCGGCAGCGCGAGTGCCTTGCGCGCCAGGGGCAGCACGCGCTGGTAGGCGATCGAGCGCGCATAGGGTCTCAAGGCGCCGAGGTGCGCAAGATCCTGCGCCTCGTCGACCAAGCAGCCGAGATGGACCTCGTGCCGCATCGCCAGGTGTTTGAGGATGTTCAGCGCCCGAATTTTCTCGCCCTTGTGCGGCGGATAGGGCAGTCGATGACTGAGGAAGAGCAGCCGCATGGGCGCGTGAGAGTTTGGCTCGTCCGCTGAGTTCAACCCAGGGCCGCGTCTACGCGCCGTGCATCGTCGAATTCGACCTGCGCCGCCGCGCCGTTGATTTTCCAGCGCTGCGAAAAGTAGACCAGCCCGTGGCGGCTGTTGAGCGGGCGCACCGTGCCGGTATCGGCGGACGGCTCGACGTCGAGATAGCAGCGCACATCTTCATCCCACACGCGCCCTTCGACCCCCCCTTCCACCTTGAACATCAGCGTATAACGCCCCGAAACCAGATTCAGCCGCTCGAGTTCGAGATCGACGTAGCCATCTCCCGGGCCGGTCGCCGGAATCGCCACGTTGTGCAAGCCCGTGCTGGTGTCCGCGATCAGCGTGCCCATGCTGCTGTACAGCCGCACAGTGAAAGCCGGCCGTTCGACACGCCGCTCGGCGCGAAAATGCATGCGGATGACGAGCCCGTCGCCGCTCTGGATGATCGGCGCCGGCGCGCCGTCCAAAGCGCGCAATTCGACCCGCGTGAAACGCACCTCGCCGCTTCCGCCGCGACCCTCGATCTGGAGTTCCTGAGCGCCCGCCTCTTCCCCGCTGTAGCTGCCGAGATACGCTCGTATGACCTCCTTCGAGGTCCCATCGAGCCGCAGTTGCCCTTTGTCGATCCAGATGCCCCGCGAGCACAGATTCTCGACTGCCGCCATGTTGTGCGAGACGAACAGCACCGTCCGGCCGCCGCTGCGCAGGTCCTCCATCGCGCTGATGCACTTTTTCTGAAAACCCGCATCGCCGACCGCCAGCACCTCATCGACGATGAGCACGTCCGGATCGAGATGCGCGGCGACCGCGAAGCCGAGTCGCAGACGCATTCCGGAGGAGAAGCGCTTGATCGGCGTATCGACGAACTGCGACAGGCCCGAGAACTCGACGATCGCATCGAAATGCCGCTCGATTTCCCGCCGCCGCATGCCGAGAATCGAACCGTTCAAATAGATGTTTTCCCGACCGGTCAGCTCCTCGTGAAACCCCGTGCCGACCTCGAGGAGCGAGGCCACCCGCCCGCGCACCTGGATGCTGCCCGTGGTCGGTTGCGTGATCCGCGACAGGATCTTCAAGAGCGTGCTCTTGCCGGCGCCGTTTCGGCCGATGATTCCGACCACCTCTCCCTCGGGCACCGTGAAGGAAATGTCCCGCAAGGCCCAGAGAATATCCTCTTCCCGACTCTCATCCGCCCGGGGACGGAACAAGTGCATGAGCTGCTCGCGTAGCTGCCCGGTGCGATGACCCGTACCGAGCCGGTATCGTTTGCAGAGCGCTTGAATTTCGATGCTGTTCGGCGTCGTCATGATCAGATGATATCCGCGAAGGCGCTTTCGGTGCGCTTGAAGAATGCCAGAGCGCCGACGAAGCCAAGGATCGTCGTCACCGTCGAAATGCCGAGCAGGTTCCATTGCACGGGCGAGCTGGGCACGATCGCATGTCGGAACGCCTCGATCAGGCCCGCGGCCGGATTGATGGCAAGCAGCGGCCGGTAGGCCTTCGGAATCATGCTCACCGGGTAAATGACCGGCGTGATGAACATCCAGAGTTGCACGACGAACGGAATCGCATATTTCACGTCCCGGTACTGCACGTTGACCGCGGAGAGAAACAGACCGATCGTCAGTCCGAGCAGAGCCATCTGCGCAACCAGCAGCGGCCACAGCAACAAGCTCCAGCCGACCCCGACGTGGTAATAGAGGATGAAGCCCACCAGCAGCGCCGAACCGATCAGAAAATCCATCAAGCCACTCAGCACCACCGCCGCCGGCAGCATGAAGCGCGGGAAATAGATCTTCGTCAGGAGATTCGAGTTGCTTACCAGGCTCATCGAGGCGGCGCTGACCGTGTTCGACAAATAAGTCCACGGCAGGAGCGCACTGAAATAGAAGATCGGCCGCGGCACGCCATCGCTCGAGAGCTTGGCGAAGCGGCCGAACAGCACCGTGAACAACACCATCGTGAACAGCGGCTGGATCACGGCCCAGAGGACGCCGAGCGCGGTTTGTTTGTAGCGCACTTTGACGTCGCGCCAGGCGAGAAAGAACAGCAATTCCCGGTGCCCCCAGGCCTCGCGCAGGCTGCCGCGCGGCTGCGCGTGCTCGCGCATGCCGCGCCCGTGCGCATCACCCGGGATTGGCGCAGGCCCGGCGGTCATCAGGGATTCGGTTTCAGACATGGTTCAAGGGTCTCGATTGTCCATCAGGTCAAAGTCCACGGGATCGCATCGACCCGCCGAGGTGACATATTCGCCCATCGCGCACGGCCGGGGCCGTGACGCAGGCCACGAAACTCATCCGCATCCGCTCAGGCCCGCGCCCGCTCGATGCGCGCATACAGGGAATAAAGCCATCTGGCCAGGCGACCGCGGACCGCATGGTAACTCACGATCGTGACGATTTCCGTGCGCAAGTCCTGCTTGTAGTCCCGATGGCGGCCCTCGCCGGCCAGAAAATCGAACTGCGCGGCCCCTTCGGCGCAGGCCGCTTCGATCGCATAGCCAAAATGCAGGTACCCCAACGACACCCCCCGAGACCCCACCGGCTCGAACGCGGATTGAACATAATATACGGTATCGTTCCTGCGCACGGCATACAGAATCGATCGCGGCCCTTCGGCCGTCACCAGGCGACTGAGGCGCAATTCCCCCCGGGCGGCGAGCGCCTCGCCGAGGCCGAGCAGAAACGCCGTCTGCGGGTCTTCGGCGGGCGCACCGCCCCCCCAGCGCTTCGCGGAGTAGCTCGCGAGCTGTCCGAGGTACTCGCCGATATCGCCCGGCTGCGCATACTGAATGTCGGGCTCCTTGAGTTTGCGCCGCTGATTGAAGAGCTTGCGCCGAACCTCCGCCTCGAGTCCGGCCACGTAATCCTCGAATCGAGCCGGCAGCGGTGCGCACCATGCACGCATCGGGTCGACCTCGCGCACATAGGCGAGCCGCCGGAGTTCCTGGCCGGCGAACCGGCACGCCAAGCCGCTGCTGCGGATACCGCAGAGCACCAACTCGTCCCATTCGGGCTCGGCCTCGAGCCAGCCCGCAAGGGCTTCGAGCACCGAAGGTTCCCAGCCGCGAGCCGCGATCACATCCAGATAATCGGAGAAAAACGCCCGCGCATCGCGCCAGGCGATGCCGATGAGTTCGAGCCGGCGCACCCTCGAGAATCGGCGCACCACCACGGTATGCAGGTAAAAAGGCGCCAGAGCGACGAGTTCATCGCCCGCGTACACGGCGAGCACGCGCAATTTCGCCCCGAGCATGCCGGCATGGTGGGTCCACCAACGCCATTGCCAATCCCAGGACATGAACAACGGATCGGCCTCGGACAAGGCCAGCAAATCATCCCAGGCGGGTTTCGAGGCCGCGAACTGCGCGTCGCTCCAGGCATCGACCCGCAGCTTCACGGCGGCGCCTCGCGTCCGGCGAATCGCAGCACCCGGGCGCGCGCGAGACGAAACGCCTCCGGATCCACGAGCCGCAGCGCGCAAGCGAAGATCAGGACGCCTAAGCCGATGGCACTCGCGAGCACCGCCGCCGCCGGCGCACCGGCCTGATGCAGACCTCGGCTGGCGCCGAACACGCAGGCCCCCATCAGCGCGCTTGCCATGACCGGTGCGCGCGCGACCCGCCATAGTTGTGGATAGGACAAGCCGGCCGCTTCCAGCACGCAACGGAATGCCAGCGCATAACCTGCGGGGAACGCGCAAAGCCAGGCGAGAGCCGCGCCGCGGATGCCGCCGTAATAACATCCTACGAGCAGGGCAACCGTCATGATCGGTGCGATGATCAGCTTGCTTCTGAGCAGCACGCCCGGCCGGCCGAGCCCGGTCATCGCCGGCGTCTCAATGCTGCCGATCAGCCGCAGCGGCGCGATCAGGGCGAGCGCCGTCAACGGAAACACCGCCGCCTGCCAGCGGCCGCCGAACAACACCGGCACCGCGTACGGGGCGACGATCGCCAAGCCCCAGAACAGCGGGAATCCGAGGGTCGCATGGCTGCGCAGGGTCTCCAGCAACAACTGCGCCGCCTCGTCCGGTGCCGCGCGCAGCTGCGCATACGCCGGCAGCGAGACATCGTTGACCACGGTCGAAATCTTCTCGAGCGGCAATTCGGCCACCTGTTGGGCGAGGTTGTAAAAGCCGAGCTGGGTCGTTCCCGACCAGCGGCCGAGCAACAGCGTGTCAAGCGAGGTATACCAGCGCCACAACAGATTATCGATGAACAACAGGCCCCCGAAATGCAGGTAACGGCAGGCCGCGCGCACGGCGATCGTCGGCCGCTGGAACCCCGGACGTGCCGCGTTCAACAACCCCAGACGCACCGCCGCCGCGACGATCTGGCCACCGACCAGCGCCCAGGCACCGGCACCGCGTCCAGCCAGGATCACACTGCTCAGCGTCGACGCGATGCCTTGCGCCGCGCCGATCCTTGCCAAGCGCCGAAAATCCATGTCACGCGCGAGCCCGGCCTGCGGCAGCACACAAAACGAGGTGAGTGCGAGCGCGCAGGACACCCCCATGACGAGCGGCGCGACCGCCGCATCGCCAACCAACCGCCCGATCGCCCCGGCCGCGGCGGCGGTGGCACCGGCCAGCACCAGGCCGATCCCCACCACCAGCGTAAACAGCGCACGCCGCTCGGCGGGCGTCTCGGGCGGCCGTTGCACGAGCGCCTCGACCAAGGAGCCGTCGTAGGTCATCGACAGGTAATTGAACACGACCAGCGCGACACCGAAACGTCCGAGCGCATGGCTGGAGAGGTGGCGGACGACGTAGATCGTGCCGAGCCACGAGGCGAACTGCGTCAATAATTTGAGCGACGTGTACGAGCGCAGGCCCGCAACGAGCTTATCGTGGATCTGCATGTCGTTGCCGGGAGAGTGACATAAGGCGCCGGGAGGTCAAGGGATCGCAGTTAAAAATCATCCGCGTTTGTGATACGGTTCAGACACAAACCCGGCAGGCTCTGCGATGATCCTGCCGATGCCTGGCAAGGAAGCGGACTCTTAGCAGATGGCACACCCACCCCTCCTCGAGGAAGATATCACGGCACTCAAACCGGCCCGCAAGGGGAGGATCCAACAGGGCCTCGAATTCGCCGAACGCGTCGGTATCGTGAGCGCCTTGCGACCGTTGCACGACCGGCACAGCGCCGCGCTCACCGTGCTGGCCTACCACCGGATCATGCCGACGGACGCGCTCGCGAGCTACCCGTTCGACCCGGAGTTGATCAGCGCGACCCCGGCGCAGTTCGAGTGGCAAATGCAGGACATCCGCCGCTGTTTGAACCCGGTGTCGCTCGATCAGGTTCGGGCGCACCTCGATGGGCGCTCGATCCTGCCGCCGCGCGCGGTCGCGGTGACTTTCGATGACGGCTTCGGCGACACGTATCGTTACGCCTTTCCGATCCTGAAGCGTCATTCGATACCGGCGACGATCTTCATTGCGACCGGTTACGTGGATTCCGGCGAACCCTTCTGGTTCGAGCTCGCCGCCTACCTGATCTATCGGGTCGAACCTCACGCCCTGGCGATCGAGGCCTCTGCCGAGAGTTTTCCCTGCGGCCCGACGCATCCGGAACGCACCCGCAGCCTGCGCCGGCTGCACGAGATCCTGAAGAATCTACCCGATCCCGAGCGCCTCGACGTGCTCGCCGGCTGGACCCGGCGCTTTGCCCGGGAGATCGCCCACGGCGCCGCCGATCACAGCGGCCCGATGAGCTGGGCTCAAGTGCGCGAAATGGCCGCGGCCGGAATCGCCTTCGGCTCGCACACCGTCACGCACCCGAACCTGACCCGCCTCACCGACGCGGCGCTCGACCGCGAGCTCATCGACTCCAAGCGCGGCATCGAAGAGAAGTTACAGCGCGAGGTCGGCACGCTCGCCTACCCGATCGGCAATCGCGATTCCTTCGATGAGCGCGTGATCGCGGCGACCCGGCGCGCCGGCTTCGCGCTCGGCGTCACCTACCTGCCCGGTGCCAATCCGCTGCCCGAGTTCAACCGCTTCGAATTGTGCCGTCACGGCATCGGGCTTGGCACCACGCAACGCTATTTCCGCGCGATGACCCGGCTGCCTTCGTGGATCCACTGACGCGCACCGCGCGCTACGGCAGCTTGCGCACGATATAAGGCCCGATCCAGTTCGCGCACCACAGCGGCATCCGTCGCCACAACGCCGCCGCACGGGCGTACTTCGGATTCGACTGATTGAGCGTCGGGATCGGCGCGTTCCGGGGCAGCCAGTAGTGCCAGTGCAGCTGCATCGGTTGCGCGCCCCATTGCGCCTTGAACCGGTAGGTGCCGCTGTCGACGCTCGAGCGGCCGAAATCGAAGGCTTCGGCGCCCGCGTCGACCGCATACTTCAGCATCTCCCAGTACATCCGCATGTTGACCGACAGCTGCTTGGCGAGCGGACTCGCCGCCGCCCAGGGAACCTCGATGCGCCGACCGTGACGCACCAGGATCGCCGCCGCATGCGTCTCGCCGCGCAGGCGCACGGTCAACACCGATGCGACGTCCGCGAGTGCTGCGTGCGTGACGTCGAAGAACCGCCGCGAATACACCGGCGTGCCCAGACCGTGCATCGCCGCGGCGAACACCCGGTAGAACGCCGGCAGGGATTGGGCGCCACCCCAGACGATCTCGAGCGGCTCGCGCTCGGCGCGTCGGATCTGCGAGCGAAGCTTCGATCCAAGCTGCTTGGCGAGCGCCGCTTCGGAGTCCGGCAGGGGCAGCAGCATCGACACCTTGTCGAGGCGTTCGGCGTAGCCGACCCCGTCGAGCGCCTCGGTGTGACGCAACTCGACATGGTCGACGCGCCGCTCGCGGCCCAGATCCGCCGCTCGCGCGGCGAGCGCCGCCGCGACGGACGGATCCTCGGCGAGGATGCCGCCATAGGTCACGAACGGCAGCGACACCAGAAAGCGGCCGAACAGTGCGCTCGACTGTTCGACCAGCGGCAGCGCGCCGATGAGCTGCGCGCGTGGGTCACGCGCACACAAAAACGTCGTGCGCAATCCGAAGGCTCGCTCGCCGATTCGGACCGCCTCGGCGCGGTGATAGGCGCTCGCCCGGGGGTGCTGGTCGACGTACGCGTCCCAGTCCGGCGGAGCCGTCACCGCCTCCTCGACCCGCACGCCGGCGCTCACGGTCCGGTCGGGGCTCGTTGACCGATGAGGTCGTAGGTGAACTGGATCCCGACGGTGTTCGCCTGGAACGCACCCGCGCCAAGGCCGGTATACGCTCCGGCCGCGCTCTGTTGCAGGCGCCGCACGTAGAACGTCAGGGAGGCCTTGAAGAAGCGCTTTGCGACCGAGATGCCGTACATCGATTCGGTGGTACTTGCGTCGAGGGTGTCGATGCGGCGTATCGACCGATAGCCGTCGAGGCTCACGGACAAGGTCGGGCGCAGTTGGCGCGTCAGCGTCGCCGAGTAATTCTTGTCCGTGATCTGCCCGAAGTTCATCGATGGCTGCATCGAGGCATAGCCGAGCGGCGCGCTCGCGTAGCGCTGCCGATCATAGCTCGCCGAGAGTGCGAGCGAGGTGCGCGCGCGGTGGAAATACCAGCCGAGACTGGCAAGATCGCTCTTGAACGGTGCCGCACTCGACGTCGCCGGCGACAAGCCCGCGAGCACCGAGGCGCTGAGCGGTGCATTGAAGCTCGCGCCCGCCGCCTGGCCGCTCGTCGAGTAGCCGCTGCGCCCGCTCAGATCGATCGAGGAGAAGGCCGACAGTTGGTAGTTGAACTGCACCTGGTACATCGGCGCACCGCGATAGGCGCCCGAATAGTCGAGCTCCGTGTAACCGGCGGTCAGCGTCAGCCCGGCACGCGGCGTGTGGCCGTCATAGCTCAACGAGGCGTTGCGCGTGGTGTAGGTCGGCGCAACCGCCTGGTTCGTGAACACGGTCCGCGCTTCATCGGCCGCGAGCGACAGGCTGGAGACGCGCGAGATTGCATGCGCGAGCACCGCGCCGCCGTCGTAGCTGTTCGAACCGTACGCCGAGCGCTGGTAGGTCGTATTGGAATACAGCGCATGCAGGCTCAGGCGGTCGGTGGCGCCGAGGTGCAGATTCACCGCCGGACCGGTCGCGAAGTGATTGACGTACTCGAGGTTGGAGAGATTCGGCGCCGCCAGCGGGTTCGCGAGACTCTCGTTGAAGGTCTCCTGCGCGAACCATTGCGCCGGCCCCGTCGAACGACCCCAGGTCGCATCCGCGTTCAACGCCCCGTACGGCGCGCTTGGCAGGGTGTGATGCCAGTAATGGATCCAGTCGACGGTCCCTCGGGCGCGCACATCGAGCAATCCGCCCCGATGATCGTAATTCGTGTCGATGCCCGCCATGCCGATTTCGTCCTGCCTGCGGTGGGTCGCGGACAGATCCGCGTTGTCGATATACGCAAGCGCCGCATCGAGATCCACGTAACCGGGCCCTGAACCGGGCGCCATGGCGCCGAAGCCGCCCAACCCGCCGCCCATTCCGCCGCCGAAGCCCGGGAAGGATTGCGCCTGAGCCGTGCCCGCCGCGGCCAGCACGGCGAGCGCCGCCGCAAGCCGCATCCTAGGTCGAGCGATCATCGCCGTAGCCATAATAGTAATAGTCCGAAGTGGCTGATTTCATGCTTTGGTTCAGCACCATCGACACCGCCGTATGGCCGGCGAGCAGTTTGAGCGCATCGAGCAACACCGGCTGTGGCGTCGTTTCGGCGCGCACCACCACGACGACCTGGCCCGCGGCCTGGGTGAGCACGTGCGACTCGGTGGTTTGCAACAGCGGCGGTGAATCGAACAGCACGACCCGCCGCCGGTCGCGCTCGCCGAGCGCGGCGGCCACTTGTTGCATGCGCTGACTGGCGAGCAACTCGGTTGCATCGCGTGAGGGCATGCCCGCCGGCAGCACCGACAGGTTCGCAACATCGCTCGGCCGGATCAAACTCTCCATGTCGAGGTTGGGGTCGCGCAACGCATCGAGCAAGCCCTCGCTGTTCGCGACCCCGAGCAAGCGGCTGATGTGCGGCTTCGCCACGTCCGCATCGACGAGCAGCACATGAAGGTCGCGCTCGACGGCCAGACTGAACGCCAGATTCAGGCTGGTGAACGTCTTGCCCTCGCCCGACATCGCGCTCGTGACGACGATCAAGTGACCATTCGGCACCTGTGCCGCGCCGCGGCCAAAGGCATTGGCAATCAGCGGCCGCTTGATCAGCCGGTACTGTTGGGCGAGCTGTCGCTCCTCGGGTTCCGGCGGCAGAAGTCCCGCCGCGCGCAACGCACCGCGATCGATCGACAGCACCGGAATATTCGTCGTCGGCGGCGGCGGCGGCGCCGGCACGTCCGCTCGACTCAACGGGGCCTGGCCGGGCGCGACGCCTCGCGGCGCGCTCTCCTGGAGTTTGCGGATTGCCTTCTCGACCAGACTCATGCGAGCGGCCCCCGGACGAAGTGGGAAATGTGGGAGTGCAACGCCAGCACCGCAACCCAGAACACCAGCAATCCGGCGGCCCCGCCCGCGAACAGGACGCTGCGACGGCGGTTCAGCGCTTGGTAACGCTCGTGCCAGGCCATGCTAACCACTCCCAGCACCGGCAGACCGGTGACCGCGGCCAGCTGACGGGTGCTGACGAAGACCGGCCGGATGAGGTGCATACCATAAGCCGCGCCGAGCCCGGCCCCGATTGCGGCGATCAAGGCGGCGACGATCAGCAGCGGCCGATTCGGCGCGACCGGCCGGTACTTGGCGGTGGGCGGATCGATGACCTCGAATTTGACGGTGCCGGTGGCCGCGGCCTTCTGGCCGAGCCGGGTGCTGTCCAAGCGCGCCAACAGGGCGTTGTACTGTTTGCGTGTGACATCATAGTTTCGGCTGAGCTGCGCGAGCTGCGCCTCGACCTGCGGGGCACTGCCCATCATGGAGCGCAATTTGGCGATGCGCTGGCGACGATCGGCGATGTCTTGTTGGATCGTGGCGATATCGACCTGGGACTGGTTGTATTGTTCCTCGAGCTTCTCATAGACGGGGTTGGCGGCGAGCCCGACGCGGGCGGCGGCCGTCGCATCGCCGTTGCGTGCCGCCGCCATCTCGGCGGCCTGGCGCGCTTTCAACTCCTTGATCGTCTGGCGAAGCGCGATCACATCCGGATAATTATCCGTGTAGCGCAGCAGCAGCTGATTCAGTTGCTGCTGCGCGCGCTCGATTTGCGCCTCGGTGTCGGTCGCCGAGGCGGCGACGCCGCCGAGCGCGGCGGAACTGGACCCCGGAATGAACGGCTGACCGCCACGCAACTCCTGGTGCAACTCATCGCGCTTGCGCACCGCGACGTTGAGCGCCTCCTCGGAGTGCGTCAACGCATCGCTTTCGTGTTGCAGTCGGCTGAAGTAATCGCCCTGCTCTTTCGGCATCAATCCGACGTTTTGCTTCTTGAAGTCGGCGAGCCGCTGTTCCGAATCGGACAGCTTGCGCCCATAGTCGGCGATCTGCGCCTTGAGGAAGTTAAGCGCCTGCTCGGAGCCCTGGCGCTTGCCGCCGAGCGTGCCCTCGACGAAGGTGTTGAGGAGCCGATCGACGACGTGCAGCGCGACCAAACGGTTGTGATTCTTATAGGTGATTTTGAACACGGCCGCCGAGCGATTGTTCGGCGCGAGATTGCCGGTAATGTCGATGTTCTTCAACATCCCCTCGAGCACTGCCTGGCGCGCCTGCGGCGTCAATGCGCCGGCGAACAAATTCGTCTGGTCCGCCACCTTCTGCAGTTGCGGCACGCCGAGCAAGGCGGCGCGCACGCGCAGGATCTGGCTGGCGATGTCGTCGGAAAGTCCGATGCCCTGGGTCGCCTGACTGAGCGTCGTGCGGGCATCGACGAACACGCTCGCGGTCGCCTCGTAGGTATCGGGGATGAAAAAGATGGCCGTCCACAAGGCGAGCCCGACGCACCAGGCGACACCGAGCGCGGCCCAGCGGAATCGCAGCGCGCCGCGAAACTGATCGAGCAGATCTTGGACCGTGACGTGAATGTTTTTGGTCGGCATGCGCTGGCCTTCAGAACAGGCTTTCGGGAACGACCAACACGTCCCCGGGCTTGATCGGCAGATTCTGGCGCATGTCGCCCTTGTTCATCAGCCGTTCGAGTTCGACGTGGATCACCCGCGTTCCGCCGTTTTCCTTGCGGATGATCTTGGCCCGGTTGCCGGCGGCGTACTCGGTCAGTCCGCCGACCTGCAGCACCACGTCGAGCACGGTCATGCCCTCATGGTACGGCACGGCCTCCGGATGCACGACCTGGCCGACGACCTTGACCGCGCTCAGCGCGCCGAGCGGCTGGGTCACGATGATGTTCACCGTCGGTGCGCGCAGATACTTGCCGAGCACCGCCTCCATGTCGTGCGCGAGTTGCGCCGGGGTCTTGCCGACCGCAACCATGTTCTGCACGAGCGGCGTCGAGATCCGTCCATCCGGACGCACCGGCACCGTCACCGACAGATCCGGGTTGCGCCACACGAACACCTGCAAGGTGTCGCCGGGGCCGATGATGTAGTTGCTGCTCGCGCCCTGGGGCGTCGGTGCCGCGGGCGCGGCGTTCGCGCCGAAGGCACACAAGAACAAGGCTGTCAGTGCGCTGGCGCACAAAATAAGGCGGCGATTGTCGAGTGAAATAGCCATTTCCCTACACTACCAGTTTAAGTCACTAAGTTCCGTGAATACGTCTCAAGACTTCAGTTTTGCATACAAGCGTACAGCCGCGGCGCGGGCGGGAAAGCTCGCCTTGCCGGCAAGCAGCTTGCCGAGAATCGCGCGCGCCTCGCCGCCTCGGCCCGCCTCGGCAAGCGCATAAGCATAGTGATATTGCATCTGCGGATCGGCCGGCGCGGCCTTCACCGCCTGCGCAAGCAAGGGCAGCGCGCGCTGGGTCTGATGTTTGCCGGCGAGGATCCAGCCCAGGGTGTCGGCGACGTTCGCCTGCTTCGGCGCAAGCTGGTAAGCGCGCTCGGCGAGCGCCTCGGCATGTGCATCGCCGAGCTTTGAATCCACCCACGCGAGATTGTTCAACGCGATGACGTAGTTCGGCGCCTCGCTCAGAACCTGTTGAAGTTGCTGTTGGGCTGCACGCATCGAGGACTGCGCCATGTCATAGGCGGCGAGTTCCATGCGCACCGCCGCGTCGTCCGGACGCCGCGCGAGCCAGTCGAGCAGCGGCTTCTGCGGGTTCGCCAGCCGGGCCGCGCGGCGCACCTCGAACAGCTTCACCGCGAGCGCGGCGCTCGGCTGGCGGCGCATCGCGGCCTCGAAAGCGCGCTGTGCATCCGGGTACTGTCCGGCTGTCGCCGCCACCTCACCTTGAAGCGTCAGTGCCGCCGGATCGTCCGGATGGGCGGCAAGATAGCGCTGCACGCGCGCGATCGCCCGGGGGGCGTGCTTGTCGCGCAGATCGATCAACGCCAACGCGCTCACCGGCGCCAGCCAATCCGGCTCGAGTTGCGCCGCCTTGCGCAGCGACTCGCGCGCGGCCGCCGATTGATTCGAGGCGAGTTGAGCGCGGCCGGCATTGAACCAGTACGCCGCTTTGCGCGGCGCGAGCTTGCACGCCGTGTGAAACCGCGCCAGCGCCGCCTCATACTGGTTTGCCTGCAGCAACAGCAAGCCGGCCCCGTTGGCGAGCGCGGCGTTGCCCGGCTGCGTGGCGAGCGCGGTGTCGAGTGCGGCGTTCGCATCCTTCAGATCGCCGCTCGCGAGATCCACCCGCGCCAGGGTGGCGAGCGTCGGCAGATCCTTCGGCGCGATCGCAAGCGCCTGTTGCAGCAGCGCGCGGGCATGCGCGAAGCGCCGCTGCGAGGCGTACACCACGGCGGCCAGATCGCGCATCGGCAGGCTCTTCGGATGGGTTGCCACCAGCTGCTGCGCGGCCTGAGTCTGCGCGGCCGGACCCTTGACGGCACCGATCGCCGCCAGCAGCAACGTATCGCGACGCATATCACCGCCGGACACCTTGAGTTTCTCGAGCAATGCGAGCGCATCGCTTGCGCGATTCGCGCCGAGGTAGGCCTGCGCCAGTTCGAGCTGCAGGGCAAGATCGCCCGGTCGTGCGCGCGCCGTGTGCACGAGCGCCTGCAGGGCCGCATCCGGATGGCCAGCGCGGCGTCCGGCGGCGCCGATCAGCGCGTACAGTTGCGGATCCATCGAGTGGGTGCCGAGCTCCGGGGCGAGAATTTTCAGCGCTTCGCCCGGCTGATGCAGCTTCAGCCGCACGCGCGCCAGCAATTCGCGCGCCTGTAGATTGTCCGGCGCTTGCTGGATGACTTGTTCGAGATTCTCGCGCGCCTGTTCGAAATCACCGCGCTCGAGCTGCGCGGCGCCGAGCAGCATGCGCGCCTCGACGTAGGTCGGCACATCGGCGACCAACCGCTCGAGCGCGCCGATGCCCCCGAGCCGGTCGCCGTGCGCAATCTGGATGCGGGCGGCGATCAACTGCGCGATCGGCGCGGTCGGCGCCAACTTCGTCAGCACCGCGCTATCCTTCGCCGCTTGCCGGATCTCCCCCAGAGCCAGATGCGAATCGGCGAGCCCGGCGTAGGCGGCCACGCGCTTTTGCAAGGTCGTCGCACCGACGACCCGATGCGCGGCGATCGTGAGCGCCGCCGCGGCGGCCGCGAACTGGCCGCGCGAGGCGAGGATCTGGCCGCGCAGCAAGGGTGCGGCGACCGAGTGTGGGTCGGCGCTCGCCGCCAGGCCGAGCTGTTGCAGCGCGAGGTCCGAATTTCCCTGCAGCGCAAGCGCGGTCGCCGCGGCGAGGCGCACGGCGGTCGGCACCGGATTAACGGCCAGCGCATTTTGCAGCGCGGCGAGCGCCTGAGCGGGTTGTTGCAATTGGTTGTACGCGCGGGCGATCGCGACGCTGCGATCCGGTTCCGGAAGCCGCAACTTTCCCTGCTGGATGACGCCGAGCAGCGCCTTCGCCCGGCCGGTGGCAAGCCAGGTGCGCACGCGCAGCGCATCGACTTTCGGTCCCTTCGCGCCATATTTGAGCGCGCGATTCACATCGTCATACGCCTCGCCTGGATTGGCGGCCACGAGCGACAAGTGCGCGAGCACGAGCCAGGCCTCGGTGTTGTGCGGCTCGGATTTGAGCGCCTGGCGCAATTCGATCGCCGCCGCACCCCACTGCCCGGTCGCGATATCCGCGCGCGCCCGCTCGATCCGGTGCTGCGGGCTGATCAGTGCACCGCACCCGGCCGCGGCCAGTCCCATCACAACGACCACCATGATTCTCAGCGACAATGATTTCATGCGATCAATCCCCCGGTCGGGCCGCACCGACGCGCAGCGTAGGTTGTAAATCGGCCGCCGCCCGCGCAAGGCGCGCAGCCGCGGCGCGGCAGTCCGGCACACAGTTGGCGCGCAGCGCGAGCGCCGAGGAAACGGGCGCGCCGGCGAAGGCGGCGACGCCGTACCAAAGCTGCGAGCCGCGAGGCCAGGCGAAGCGGCGTCGGCCGATGCGGTACTGCGACCAGAGCAGCGAACGCTCCCCGTAGGGATTCTCGATCTGGCGCACCCGCCACGGCCCCTGCGGCGTCGCCCGATCGTGGCTGGCAAGCACCCGCAGTCCGTTCACGCCGATGAGCGTGTTGCCCCACTCGACCAGCTTCGCGCCCTGGCGCTGACGGCGATAGGCGACGAGGTAGACATCGACCGAATGGCCGTCCGCATCCACGTATTCGCGCCGCCCGCTCGTCGTCGCGTTCAGGAATTTTGGCACCCAGCGCGTCGGCAGCGAGGGCTGCGGCCCACGCCAACCCGGCGCTGCGGGCCAGTCGATCGTCAGCCGGCCGCCCGCTGACGCGTGCAGGGCGCGCGCGGCATACACGCCTAGAGGCAGCACGCTCAAGGCGAGCAGCGTCGCGATCAGTCGCCAGGCGCCAGGCATCGCCGGATTGGCGGGTGCATCGGCGGCGGCAAACGGCGCGGTCGGCTGCGTCTTCGCGATGTAGCCGGAGACCCAGAGGAAGAAGGCGAAGCAGGCCACGAACACCAGCCAACCGAACCAGTAATGATCGACCGTGACCAGGTAGGTCTGCATATTGGTCGCGTAGGCCATGGCGGCGATCACGAAGATGCGCACCCAGTTGGCGACCAGGGCGAGCACGGCCATCAGCGCAAGCCAGATCCAACGCAGCCGCGGCGGGTCGCGCATCACCTCACCGTACAAGGCCGCCAGCGCGAGTCCGACGATGAAGAAATGCATGCCGCTGCAACCCTGTGCGATGCGCAGCGTGCCGGCCGGCAGACGGATGAAGTCCCCATCCATGTAGGCCGGCAGACCGGTCAGCGAGATCATCACCCCGTTCGCCTCGGCGCTCAAGCGTTGCAGGGGCACCACCAGGTCGCTCCAGACCGGCATCGCGAAGTAAAGGAATCCGATCGGAAAGCGCAGCACACGCGCCGCCTCGCGGCCGAGCAGCGCAAGCAGGGCCGTGTACAGCAACAGCGGGCACAACAGCAGATGCGGGTCCTGTATGGCCGCCTGCCAGAAATACAGCCAGGCGGCGCTCAGCACCACGAGCGCCGGCAGCGCGAACGGCACCGGTCGCAGCGGCGCGGCATCGAGCATCACCCGGTCGCGCCACATCATCCACAGTGAGATGAGCAGCACGAGGTAGCCGTGGGTGTAGGTCTTGTCGATCGTGTCGCGCCACTCGGTGTCGAGCGCAATGGAACTCGGCCAGTAGACGAGCGCGATGAAGGCCAACAAGCCGACCACGATCGCCAGGCGCGGCGTGATCCACGCGCCCGTTCCGGCGCGCCCGCGCGCTTTTTGCACCGCCGTCGCGGCAACGGGTTTCTCAGCTTCGGTGGTCTTCTCGAGCATCGGGATATGGCGCCTCCTGTGGCGCATTCAAACATACCAGGCGGTTGAGCCGCGCGACCTGTCTCGCAATTCCAGCCCGGCCCGCGTTCACGGTGCGGCCGACCCCGCACCGGCGCGGCCGATCAAATCATAGAGCGTCGGTCGCGTCACACCGAGCAGCTCAGCCGCCTTGGACACGTTGCCGCCGCAGATCGTGAGCGCCCGCTGGATCGCCTCGGCCTCGGCGCGCTGGCGCACCTCGCGCAGCGAAAACGGTGGCATCTCGGCATCCGCCACCGGCTGCAGCGACAGATCCGCGGCGCTGACGCGCTTGCCCTCGACCATGATCGCCGCGGCATTGATGCGGTTCTCCAATTCGCGCACGTTTCCCGGCCAGCGATAGCTCTCGATCGCGGCGATCGCGTCGGGACCGAGCGTCGGCAGCGCCCGGCCGTGCCGCTTGCACGCCTGTTGCAGCAGATAGTTGGCGATCAACACCGCGTCGGAGCCGCGCTCGCGCAGCGGCGGAATCGTCACCGCCACTTCGCTGATGCGGTAATACAGATCCTCGCGGAACAACTTCTCCTCGATCGCCTTTTGAAGATCGCGATTGGTCGCCGCGACGATGCGCACGTCCACCGGGATCAATTCGCGCCCGCCGACGCGCTCGATCACGCGCTCCTGAACGAATCGCAGCAGTTTGGCCTGCAGGGGCAGCGGCATGTCGCCGATCTCATCGAGGAACAGCGTGCCGCCGTCGGCAACCTCGATCTTGCCGAGCGTCTGCTTGACCGCGCCGGTGAACGCGCCGCGCTCATAGCCGAACAATTCGCTTTCGAGAAGATTCTCGGGAATCGCGGCGCAGTTGATCGCGACCATCGGCTTGTTCGCGCGCGTGCTCAGAGAATGCAGCGCCCGCGCGAGCCGCTCCTTGCCCGTGCCGCTCTCCCCGAGGACCAGCACGGTCGCCTGGGTCGGCGCGAGTTTGCGCACCATGCGGAAGACCTTGAGCATCGGCTCGCTCGCGGCGATCACGCCGTCGAGCGGCGAACCGGCGCCGCCCGTTGCCAGCTGCCGCAGTTCGGCCTCGAGCGCGTGGATGCGTTGCGCCCGGTCGATGATCAGCGAGAGCATCGGCGTGTCGACCGGCTTCTGACAGAAATCGTAGGCACCGAGGCCGATCGCGCGCAGCGCATGCTCGCGGCCCTCGCGTCCCGTGACGACGATGATCTTCGTCTGCGGGGCGAGCCGCAGGATTTCCCCGATGGTCGCGAAGCCCTCCTCCACCCCGTTCGGATCCGGCGGCAGGCCGAGATCCTGCAGCACGACCGGCGGCTCCTCGCGCCGCACCGCGGCGACCGCCTCCTCGCGGGTACTGGCGCAAACCACCTCGAAGGCATCGAGCGCCCACTTCAGCTGGCGCTGCAGCCCGGGGTCATCCTCGACGACCAGCAGCTTAGTTCGAAGGGAGGGCATGGGCGGTCACGGCAAGCGCCGGCGCGAGCGGCAGACGGATGATGAACCGGGTGCCGCGCCCGGGCGTGCTCGCCACTTCGACGCTCCCGCCGCATTTGCGCACGTACTCGCGCGCCTCATAGGCGCCTATGCCGAAGCCGCGCTCGCCCTTGGTGGTGTCGAACGGTCGGAACAAACGATCGCGTATGAATTGTGCGTCCATGCCTTCACCGGTGTCAGCCACTTCGATGATCGCCCTCGAGCCGGCCTGGCCCACGCGGATGGTAACCGATCCGTCGGGCGGCGTGGCCTCCTGCGCGTTGCGGATCACGTGTTCGAGCACCTGCAAAAGGCGTTCGCGGTTCACCACCGTCTCGACGCTACGGTCGCCGGCCTCGAGCGTCGCGGCCGGCACACCGCCTGCGCAGCGCCGCGCCGCTTCGGCCCCAAGTTCGGCGAGCACCACCCGTTGGCTCTGCTCGGCGAGCACGCCGCCGCGCAGCTCATCCATCAGCCGGGTCATGCGCTTGACCGAGTCCTCGATCGTGAGGATCGCATCATCGAAGAACGCCGGGTTGCCACGATGGCGGGCGGCGTTTTGCACCACCAGCGCCTGCTGCGCAACCAGGTGCCGCAGATCGTGCATCAGCACCGCGGAGAGCCTGTTCATCGCCTCGAACTGATGAGCTTCGGCGAGCCGCTTCGCGGCTTGTTCGAAGGCAAGAAAGCTCGCCACCTGGCGTCCCGCCGCGCGCAGCAGATCGATCTCCTCCCAGGACAGACTCATGCTCGTGAGCGGCTGGCCGATGGCGACGAAGCCCAGGAGTCCGCTCTCGCAGATCAGCGGCACGGCAAGCCAGATGCGCGGATTCTCGAGCATCCAAGGCGGTGGATTTGGCCGCTGCCGGCGGTCGGCGCCCGCGCGCGCCTCGTCGACGTCGAACACCCACTCATTCTCGAGCAGATAGTCGAAGAACTCCTGGCAGCCGGTCTCGTGGGGCGCATCCGCGGGGGCGAGATCCCCGCCGACGGGCGCGTACGCGCCCTCCGCATCGCGCAACCACAGGCCGCCGCTCGCGCAACTGACGAAGCCGGCCATCACCTTCGCGATCCGATCGTAAACCGGTGTTTCGCCGGACTGTGACAGCGCCCGGGTGAGCTTCTGCCATTCGCTGCGGTAATCGTACCGATAAGGGAACAGATGTTGCGCGACCGTCACCCGCGCCCAGGCGCGGAATTGGTCCGACAACACCGCGACCGCGAGCACCAGTGCGCCGGCGGCGAGAAACAGCACCTGACCGGCACCGCCCCACGAACCACCGAGTTCACGGACGAAGTAGCTGCCGACGGCCATCACCAGCACGTACAGCGAGGCGGCGAGCAGGGTCGCGTTGAAGAACACCACCCGGGGCGAGAGAAACGCCGCCGACTCCCATTCCGTAATGCGCCCCACACCGACCGCGAGCAACCCACCGAGCAGGGCATCGACGAAGCCGCGCACCAACCAGAACTCGCGCGCCGAACTGCCTCGCAGCATCACGATCGAGAACAGGCACAAGTCCCAGGCATACAAGCCGCCGATCGCGAGCCAGACGTGTTTGAGCGTCCAGCGGTGTGCGGACCGGGTATTACGGGCCACCTGCTCGACGAGTACGAGACCGAAGATCGACAGCGCCAGTCCGCCCCAAAGCCAATACCGGGTCAGATGCGCAACCAGCGACGCCGTGGCGCCCGGCAGCCGATCGCTCACCGCGCCGAGGATCACCAGCACGACGAGCGCCCCGACCAGACGCTGCAGGGAGCGCCCCACACGCGCCGCTCCCTGGCCGCGCAAACAGTGCGTCAGCACCAGCGCCCAGGCCAGATCGCGCAGGTATTCGGTCGCGATCAGCAGCCGAAAGGCCACCGGCAGGCCCGCCGCGCCGGCGGCCATCACGATCGACCAGCCAAGCTGCGCGCTGAAGGCCGCTGCTAGTCCCGAGCCGGTGAGTCGGCGCCGCCACAAGGTCACGCAGGCGAGCAGCAACAGCGCGTAAACGGCGGCGGATGTCAGATAGCCGAGCACGGCGCGATCGGGTGTTCCACAAAACGACAAGGGCTTGAACCGTTTTATGTTATCAGAATTGCGGTCTCGGTTCTCGCGCCCGGCCTGCACGCCCCGTATAGTCGCACCGTATGAACGCGCCGATCGTCAATGCCTTCTCGGTGGATGTCGAGGACTACTTCCAGGTCGCCGCGCTCGCGACTGCCGTGGCCCGGGAGTCCTGGGCGGGGCGTGAATCGCGGGTCGAAGGCAACACCGCCGTGATCCTCGACTTGCTCGCCGAACGCAGCATCCGCGGCACGTTCTTCGTCCTCGGTTGGATCGCCGAACGCCACCCGGGGCTCGTCAAGCGCATCGCCGCGGCCGGCCATGAGATCGCGAGTCACGGCTACTCGCACCAGTTGATCTACACGCAGACAAGGGCGGTCTTCCATGAAGAGACCGCACGGTCCAAGCGGCTCCTCGAAGACCTTTGCGGCGCGCCGGTGATCGGCTACCGCGCGGCGAGTTTCTCGATCACCCGGCGATCCTTGTGGGCGCTCGATGTGCTCAGCGAACTCGGCTTCCGCTACGACTCCTCGATCTTCCCGATCCGCCACGACCGTTACGGCATCCCGGATGCCCCGGTGGAGCCCGGCATGGTGACGGCCCCCTCGGGTGCGAGGCTCGTGGAGTTTCCGATGTCGGCCGCGAGCTTCTTCGGCCTGAAAGTGCCGGTGTCGGGCGGTGGCTATTTCCGCCTGTTGCCCTATGCGCTCAGCCGTCGCGGCCTGCGCCAGATCAACGAGCGTAACGCACGGCCCTTTACTTTCTACCTACATCCCTGGGAGATCGACCCGGGCCAGCCGCGGATTCGTGTCGGCGCACTCTCGCGTTTTCGCCACTACACCAATCTCGCCCGCTGCGAGGCGCGCCTGCGACGTCTGCTCGGCGAATTCCGCTTCGCGCCAATGTGCGAGGTGCTCGCCACACACGGCCTGCTCGACGCCCCCGCCGCGACCATCGAATAAAAAAAAACGCCCGCGTCACCGCGGGCGTTCTTATCCGATCGAGACGCGATCGTCTCGCTGGATTCGTCCGAGCTCAGGTGTCCTGGCTCTTGCGACGGCGCGTCACGAACGCAACTCCCGCAAGCCCGATCCCGAGAAGACCGAGCGTCGCCGGCTCCGGCACCGTGGTCGCCGACATCAACACGATGTTGTTCGGCGAATCGGTCGTCGTCGTACCGCCCGTGCTCGTCATGCAGGAGCTCAGGTCCTTGCACGGCACATCGATGACGTAGGCCGCCCAGGGGTTCTTCCACAGGTTCGAGAACGTGACGGTCGAGCCGGCCGAGGGGCCGACGCCATGCGAGAGGGTCATACAACCCGTGAAGTCCATGCTGCAACCTTGCAGCTGCCAGGATTCGCCCGACTGGACCGATCCGATATCGATGCCGGAAATGACCGTGTTTTTGCTCGCCGTCAGGCCGATACCGTTCGGGTAGAAAATCTCGCCGTTGTTATTCGGTACGAGTCCGAGGCCAGTCTCGGAGGGCGTGTTGGCGGTGTACTTGTTATACAAGCACGGCGTCGTGGTCAGCGCCGAGTTGCACCCCGATTCGCCGCCGCTCAACGCCCAAGCGCCCGAACCGTTCGGCACGAGCGCGCTTGCCCAGATCGACTGGGTGCCCATCGTGAACGCATAGCTCGAACCGAGCGACTTGCCGTAGGTGCTGGATCCCGCCATCGAGGAGAAATTCCAAACGGCGTCGGCGGAAGCCGTCGCCGCCAGCGCGGAGGCGAGGGTCGTCGCCGCGGCCAGGGTAGTAAGCAACTTCAGTTTCTTCATGGATGTAGCCTCAGGTTAATAACTACCCAAGAGCAAGCACTTTATGTGCCAAACAATTTCATT
>JABEVI010000229.1 GCA_013044085.1 Steroidobacteraceae bacterium | reverse complement strand
GATGCACATGGTGCTGCCGAACGCCGGCGCGGGCGATCCGTACCGCATCGACACGCTGCTGCTTTACATGGCGAACATGGCGTGGAATTCGGCCATGAATCCGGCGGAGAACATCCGGGCGCTGACCGCGCGGGACGAGCGCAGCGGCGAGTACGCGATCCGCCACGTCATCTACGCCGATGCCTATTCCTCGGAGACCGTGGCGTATGCCGATCTGGTGCTGCCCGACACGACCTATTTGGAACGCTTCGATTGCATATCGCTGCTCGACCGGCCGATCGGCAGCGCGCACGGGCCGGCAGACGCGATCCGCCAGCCGGTGCTGCAACCCGACCGCAACGTTCGGCCCTTCCAGGAGGTGCTGATCGAACTCGGCGCCCGGCTCGGCTTGCCAGCCTTCACGCGGGAGGACGGCAGCCCGCGCTATCGCGACTATCCGGATTACATGATCAACCACGAGCGAAAGCCCGGTCTCGGTCCGCTCGCCGGCTGGCGCGGCGAGAACGGCGAGAAGTCCGGCATCGGCGAGCCCAACCCCGGGCAGATCGCGCGCTACATCGAGAACGGCTGCTTCTGGCGGCATGAACTGCCGCATGGGCAGCAATACTTCAAGTATGCCAACCGCGACTATCTCGAGGGCGCAGTGGCGATGGGACTGATCGGCAAGGCCGAGCGGATCGTGCTGCAGCTCTACGGCGAACCCTTGCAGCGCCTGCGCCTCGCCGCCGAGGGGCACGGCCGGCGCCAGCCACCGCAGCGGCTGCGCGCGCGGGTCGCCACCTATTGCGATCCGCTGCCGTTCTGGCATCCGCCGCTCGGTGCCGAGGAGCCGCAGGCGTTCCCGCTGTCGGCCATCACCCAGCGGCCAATGCCGATGTATCACTCCTGGGGCTCTCAGAACGCCTGGCTGCGCCAGATCATCGCCTCGAATCGCCTCTACATGAATCGCGCCACCGCGTCGCGCCTCGGCCTCACCGAGGACGATTGGGTCAAGGTGACGAGCCGCTCCGGCGAACTGCGCTGCCAACTCGCCTTGATGGAGGGGGTCAATGAAGCGACCGTGTGGACCTGGAACGCGATCGGCAAGCGAACCGGGGCGTGGAATCTCGCCGCCGATGCGCCGGAATCGACCAAAGGCTTCCTGCTCAACCACGTGATTTCCGCGTTTCTCACGCCCGACGGCGGCGCAACGACGTCCAACAGCGACCCGGTGACCGGCCAGGCGGCTTGGTTCGACCTGCGCGTGCGGGTCGAGAAATGCGCGCCGGGCGAGGCGCTGAGCACGCCACGCTTCGCGCCGCTGCCGCGCCCGCCGGGCCTCGAACCGGCGCCTGAAATCCTGCGCTACAACGCCAAGGACGCGCCGTGACCTCACTGCCCAAACCGGTGCCCGGGGCAAAGAAGCTCGGTCTGGTGATCGACCTCGACACGTGTGTCGGCTGTCAGGCCTGCGCGGTGAACTGCAAGGAATGGAACACCTCGGGCCACATGGCACCGCTTCCCGACCTCGACCCGTATGGTGCGCACCCGGACGGAGTCTGGTTCAACCGCATCCATTCCTACGAAGCCGGTGACGGGGCGGCCGGACGCAGCGTGCATTTCCCGCGCTCCTGCCTGCATTGCGAGGATGCCCCCTGCGTAAGCGTCTGCCCCACCGGCGCGTCCTACAAACGGGCCGAGGACGGGATCGTGCTGGTCGATGCCGAACTTTGCATCGGCTGCAAGCTCTGCTCCTGGGCCTGCCCCTATGGCGCCCGGGAGTTCGACGAGGATGCCGGGGTCATGAAGAAATGCACCTTGTGCATCGACCGGATCTACAACGAAACCATGCCCGCGGAGGAGCGGGTTCCGGCCTGCGTGGCGACCTGCCCGACGAAGGCCCGGCACTTCGGCGACCTCGGCGATCCTGACAGCGAAGTCTCGCGACTGGTGGCCGAGCGCGGTGGTTACGAGTTGATGCCCGAACAGGGCTGCAAGCCGGTGAACCGCTATCTGCCGCCCCGCCCGCGCGCCGCGCCGACGCCCGCCACGCCGATCTCGGCGCCACAGACGGCCGCGGCCGTAACACCGATCGCAAACCGCCTGCTTGCCTGGGCCGATCGGGTGTTGAGCCGATGAGGCCCGCCTTTTCGGTGATCTTCTTCACGACCGCCTCGGGTGCGGGCTGTGGTCTCTTGCTCTGGCTCGGACTGCTCGCGCCGGCCGGACTGCTGCCCGCCTCGCCGTGGTTCGGCGCAATCGCGCTCGCACTCGCGCTCGCGCTGCTCACCGCCGGATTGCTATCCTCGACGTTCCACCTCGGCCACCCGGAGCGCGCCTGGCGCGCGTTCAGCCAGTGGCGCTCCTCGTGGCTGTCGCGCGAGGGTGTCGCCGCGCTGCTCACCTACCCGCCGGCCCTGCTCTTCGGCTTGCTGTGGCTGCTTCGCGGGCCGACCGGCCACTGGGTGGCGCTCTGCGGCGCAGTGGCGGCCGCCGGTGCCGTAGGCACGGTCTACTGCACCGGTCAGATCTACGCGACCTTGCGCACCATCCGTCAATGGCACGATCCGCACGTGGTGCCGCTGTATCTGCTGCTCGCACTCTGGAGCGGCGCCGTGCTTGCCGCCGCGCTCGCCGGCTTTTGGGGCGCCGCTCGCCTGCCTTCGGTGCTGGCCTTGGTCTTTGGACTCGGCGCCCTCGGGGTGAAGTGCTCCTATTGGCGCGCGATCGACCGCGCCAAACCGTTGAGCACGCTCGAAAGCGCGACCGGTCTCGGCCGCTTTGGCAAGGTGCGGCCGCTCGACCCGCCACACACCGAGGAGAACTATCTGTTGCGGGAAATGGGCTTTCACATCGCCCGCAAGCACGCCGCCAAACTGCGCAAACTCGCGCTCGCGCTCGCCTTCGTGCTGCCGCTCGCACTGCTCGCCGCGGGTTTCGCCGTCGGATTCGCCGTCCCGGCGCTGCTCGCGGCGCTCGCGGTGGCGGCCGGTCTGCTGATCGAACGCTGGCTGTTCTTCGCCGAAGCCAAACACGTCGTAACGCTGTATTATCGCGGAAATTGAGCCCAACCCCGCACGCGGCACGGAGAGACGCCCATGATCGCCGATCGGTTCCGAATCAACGGCGCGACCGCGCTCGGCTGGGTCCGCCTGCTGTTCGGGGCGATATGCCTGACGAACCTCGTCCTGCATCTCGATCCGGCCTACAAGGCCCATTTCCTCGCAAGTTTCGCCGCCGACTGGACAAGCGGCCAACCGGCCTGGCTCGCCGCCTATGGTCATGCGATGGCGAACGGGGTGCGTGCGCTCGGTGTCGGCACCGTCATCGACCTCATGCTGGCGATCGAGTTGGTGCTGGCGCTATCGCTGCTGACCGGCGCTTGGCTGCACCGCCTGGCCTGGGTCGGCATCGTCTACAACCTGTGGCTTTGGAGCACGGTCGGCGGCCTCGGCGGCCCTTACACGACCGGCGCCACGGATCCGGGCACCGCAATCGTTTACGCGCTCGCCTTCGCACTCGTGCTGCTGACCCACGCTTGGCGGCCATTGAGTCTGTTCCGGCACGGACCGACGCGTCCGCCGTCCGCCTCGCAACTGCGCCTGGCGCAAATCACCTTCGGTCTGCTATGGGCCTTCGACGCCTACTGGAAATGGGTGCCCGATTTCTTGCACCACGGCGTCGACAATCTCACCGGATCGCAGGCCGGCCAGCCGGCGTGGATCGTCACCTACATCGGTTGGTTCATCACCCTGATCGGTTTGGTCGGGCCGGTGGTCTTCGGCGTCGCCGTGGCCGTGGCCGAGAGCGTGATCGCACTGGCCCTGCTGTTCGATGCCTGGCTCGAGTGGATGCTGCCGCTCGGTGTGGTCTACAGCCTGGTG